>NZ_JBNFNZ010000062.1:0-8244 GCF_057364525.1 Aeromicrobium sp. PFPM2_SD2 | reverse complement strand
CAGGCCAGCGGGGTCGAAAGCGGTGACCGGTGCGGGTCAGCGCGTCGGCGACCGGGGCGGTGCGCTCGCGCGCCTGCTCGAGCAGCGCGTCCAGCTCGCCGGTGAGGGCGAAGTCGCCCAGCAGGTCGGCCAGCGGCCGCAGCCAGTCAGCGCCCTGGCCGCCCAGCACGAGGGCGAACGGCTCGCCGCCGGTGAGGCGGTCGACGAGGGACGCGCGGTGCGGCGTGGCGGTGGTGCTGACGGACAGGGGCGTGTCGAAGATCGTCACGGGGTGGGGGCCTCTCGCAGGGGTCGGTCTCCCCATCATGACAAGAACATGAGGGGTTCCTCAACTTTATCCCGAGGGTTTCCTCATGTTTCTTCGTCACGTCCCGCTCGCTCTCCGCGACGTGCGAGGGAAAAGGACCGCCCCCGCGCGGAGACGGTCCTTTCCTTCGCACGTCGCGGCGGAGCCGCGCCGAGGTGCCCTAGACGGAGCCGCCGGTGAGCGTGAGGCCACCGTCGACGACGAGCGTCTGCCCGGTCACCCAGGCGGCGTCCTGCGACAGCAGGAAGGCCACGACCGAGGCGATGTCCTCGGGCTCGCCGAGCCGCTTGAGCGGGTACTCGGCGGCGACCTCGTCCTCGCGTCCCTCGTAGAGGGCGCCGGCGAACCGCGTCTTGACCACGGCGGGGGCGACCGCGTTCACCCGCACCGACGGGCCGAGCTCGACGGCCAGCTCCTCGGTGAGGTGGATGAGCGCGGACTTGGACGCGCCGTACATGCCGATGCCCGGTGCCGGCTTCAGCCCGGCGATGGACGCGACGTTGACGATCGCGCCACCGTGCTCGCCCAGCGCGGCCGCGTACGCCTTCTGCGCCCACGACAGCGCGCTGACGACGTTGACCCGGAAGATCTTCTCGACCGCGCCGAGGTCGACCTCGATCGCCCGGCCGTACACCGGGTTGATGCCGGTGTTGTTGACCAGCAGGTCGAGCCGCCCGAAGCGCTCGAGCGTCGCGGCGATCGCCTCGTCCTGGTGCGCCGCGTCGTCGGCGCTGCCGGCGACGTAGATGGCGCGGCCGTCGCCCAGGGTGTCGGCCGCCTCGGCCAGCGCGGCCTCCTTGCGCGCGGTGATGCACACCTGCGCACCCTCGTCGACGAGGCGCTGGGCGATGCCCAGGCCGATGCCGCGGCTGGCGCCGGTGACGATCGCGACCTGGCCGGAGAAGCGGCCCGTCACGAGAGGCGCTCCAGCACCATGGCCATGCCCATGCCGCCGCCCACGCACATCGACTCCACGCCGATCTGCTTGTCGTGCCACTGCAGCGAGTTGATGAGCGTGCTGGTGATGCGCGCGCCGGTCATGCCGAACGGGTGGCCGACGGCGATGCCGCCGCCGTTGACGTTGAGCTTGTCGACGTCGATGCCCAGCTGCTGGGCCGAGCCGAGCGCCTGGACGGCGAACGCCTCGTTGATCTCGAACAGGTCGACGTCGTCGATGCCCATGCCGGCCTGCTTGAGCGCGCCGCGGATCGCGTCCACCGGACCCAGGCCCATGATCTCCGGCGACAGGCCGGTGACCGAGGTGGAGACGATGCGGGCCAGCGGGGTGAGGCCGAGCTCGGCGGCCCGGGTGTCGCTCATGACCACCAGGGCCGCGGCGCCGTCGTTGAGCGGGCAGGCGTTGCCGGCGGTCACGGTGCCGTCGGGGCGGAAGACCGGCTTGAGCTGGGAGACCGCCTCGTACGTCGTGCCGCGCGCGGCCGTCGTCGGTGCTGACGACGGTGCCGTCGGGCAGCGTGACCGGGGTGATGTCCTTCGCCCAGAAGCCGTTGGCGATCGCCTGCTCGGCCAGGTTCTGGCTGCGCACGGCGAAGCGGTCCTGCTCCTCGCGGCTCATGCCCAGCACCTGCTGGACGTTCTCGGCGGTCTGGCCCATCGCGATGTAGACGTCCGGGATCTTCCCGTCCTCGCGCGGGTCGTGCCAGGTCATGCCGCCGCGGCTGAAGTCGTCCGTGCGCTGGACCGCCTCGGCGAACAGCGGGTTGAGCAGGTCCTGGCCGGGGATCGAGTCGCTGTTGCCCTTGGTGAAGCGGCTGACCGTCTCCACGCCGGCCGAGATGTAGGCGTCGCCCTCGCCGGCCTTGATCGCGTGGAAGGCCATGCGCGTGGTCTGCAGCGAGGACGAGCAGTAGCGCGTGACCGTCGTGCCGGGCAGGTGGTCGTACCCGGCCAGCACGGCGACGTTGCGGCCCATGTTGAAGCCCTGCTCGCCGCCGGGCAGGCCGCAGCCGAGCATGAGGTCGCTGATCTCGCGCGGGTCCAGCTCGGGCACCTTGTCGAGCGCCGCGCGGACCATCTGGACGGTCAGGTCGTCAGGACGCATGTCCTTGAGCGACCCCTTGAACGCGCGGCCGATGGGCGACCGCGCCGTGCTCACGATGACTGCCTCGGGCATGAGGCTCCCCTCTCGGTTGGGTCGGGACTCAGAAGCCGAGGTCGCGGCCGATGAGCTCCTTCATGATCTCGTTCGAGCCGGCCCAGATCCGGGTCACGCGGGCGTCGCGCCAGGCGCGGGCCACGCGGTACTCGTTCATGAATCCGTAGCCGCCGTGCAGCTGGACGCAGTCGTCCAGCACCTCGTTCTGGACCTCCGAGGACCAGTACTTGGCCTTGGCCGCGTCGATCGCGGTCAGCTCGCCCTTGCTGTGCGCGAGCACGGCGGCGTCGACGAAGGCCTCGGCGGCCTCGATCTTCGTCACCAGGTGGGCGAGCAGGAACTTGTTGTGCTGGAAGGCGCCGATCGGCTGCTTGAACGCGTGCCGGTCCTTCGCGTACTGGATCGTCTCGACCAGGATCTGCTTGGCGTGCGCGATGTTGGAGACCGCGCAGGTCAGCCGCTCCTGCGGCAGGCGCTCCATCATGTAGATGAAGCCGCGGTCGACCTCGCCGATGACCCGGTCGTCGCCCAGGCGGACGTCCTCGAAGAACAGCTCGGCGGTGTCGGACTCGGGCTGGCCGACCTTGTCGAGCTTGCGGCCGCGGCTGAAGCCCGGGTCGGTCGCCTCGATGCCGAACAGGGTGATGCCCTTGGCGCCCTTCTCCGGGGACGTGCGGACGGCGGTGACGATGAGGTCGCCGCTGAACCCGTTGGTGATGAACGTCTTGGAGCCGTTGATGACCCACTCGTCGCCGTCGCGCACCGCGGTGGTGCGCAGGGCGGCGAGGTCGGAGCCGCCGCCGGGCTCGGTCATGCCGATCGCGGCGAGGATCTCGCCGGACGCCATGCCGGGCAGCCAGCGCTCCTTCTGCTCGGGCGTGCCGAGGTCGACGATGTACGGCGCCACGATGTCGGAGTGGATGCCCACGCAGGAGGCGAGCGCGGCGCTGACCTTGCTCAGCTCCTCGGCGAAGACGGCGTTGAACCGGAAGTCGCCGGCCTCGGAGCCGCCGTTCTCCTCGGGGATCTCCAGCCCCAGCAGGCCCTGCTCGCCGGCCGCGCGCCAGAAGTCGCGGCTGATCGCCTTGTCCTCGATGTACTGCTCGAGGTGCGGCTCGACCTGCTTGGCCAGGAACGCCGCGCAGGTGTCGCGGAAGGACTCGTGGTCGGCGTCGAAGAGAGTGCGGTGCATGAACGTCCTCGTGGCTCGGTGGTGCGACGCGCCCGGTTGCTAAGCGCTTGCTTAGCGTGCCAGACCTGCGCCATGCTGTCTACCGACCAAGGAGGGCTGAGATGCCGACCACCGCGCGCGAGCGCCTGCTGAGCGCCGCCGTCGACGCCTTCGCCGAGAAGGGGTTCGCGGCCACCACCACGCGCGACATCGCCTCGCGCGCCGGCATGAGCCCGGCCGCGGTCTACGTCCACCACGACTCCAAGGAGAGCCTGTTCTTCCAGGTGAGCCTGTCCGGCCACCAGGAGACGCTCGAGCTGGTCGAGAAGTCCGCCGCCCGCACCGACGAGCCGGTCGAGCGGCTGCGCGGGCTGATCTACGACTTCAGCCTCTGGCACGCCCGCAACAGCCGGGTCGGGCGCATCGTGCAGTACGAGTTCAACGCCCTGTCCGCCGAGCACCGCACCGAGATCGGCGACTACCGCCGGCGGATCGAGCGCGTGGTGCGCGACGTGCTGGCCGACGGCGTCCGTGCCGGCGCGTTCGACGTGGACGACCTCGGCGGCACGGCCCGCGCCCTGCTCTCGCTGGGCGTCGACCTGGTCCGCTGGTACTCCCCCGACGCCGGTTCCCGGACGCCCGAGGACCTCGCGTCCCTGCACGCGTCCCTGGCCGCCCGCATGGTGCAGCGCAGCTGAGCAGCCCCTCGGCCACCGGCCGCCCGACGCACGACACGCCCGGCCCCTCGGGGACCGGGCGTCGTGCGGTGCTGCGGGTGCTGAGGTCCGCAGGGACGGGAGGATCAGGCCTCGACCGGGGCCTCGAGGACGGCCTCGGCGTTGATGAGCAGCTTGATCGTGTCGCCGATCATCGCCTTGTCGGCGCCGGCGACGGGGATGTTGAAGTCGATGCCGAACTCCTTGCGGCTGATCTGGCCCTTGGCCTCGACGCCCACGCGGGTGCCGCCCCACGGGTCGCCGCCCTCGCCCAGGAACTCGACCTCGAGCTCGACCGGACGCGTGACGCCCTTGATGGTCAGGTCGCCGGTGACGACGAACTCCTCGTCGCTGACCTGCTTGACCGACGTGCTGGAGAAGGTCATCGCCGGGTGGGTCTCCACCTCGAAGAAGTCGGCCGAGCGCAGGTGCGCGTCACGGTCGGCGGTGCCGGTGTTGATCGACGACAGGTCGACCTTGACGTCGACCTTGGAGGCGGTGACGTCGTCGGTCGTCACGAGGGTGCCCTCGAACGACTCGAACTTGCCGCGCACGCGGCTCATCAGGTGACGGACCTGGAAGCCGATCTCGGTGTGGGTCGGGTCCAGGTGCCAGGTGCCGGTGGTGACCATGGGGTTCTCCTCGGGTTGCAAGTCGGTGGGTAGTTGCCTTTTCAACTTCCGAGGAACAACGTACCATGTTGTTGAACAGTCAACAACCCCCTCCCCCGGAGTAGGATCGATCACATGAGCACGTCCCCTGCCGACACCCCGTGGCTCGATCCCGCGCAGCAGCGCAGCTGGCGCCTGCTCCTGGGTGGGACGACCGTGCTGTTCGACCGGCTCGACCGCGACCTGCGCCAGGCCCACGGCCTCTCCCTGGCCGAGTACGAGATCCTCGTCCGCCTGTCGGAGTCCCCGGAGCACTCGGTGCGCATGTCCGAGCTGGCCGACGCGCTCTCGCACTCCCGCAGCCGCGTCACGCACACCGTGTCCCGCCTGGAGAAGGCGGGCATCGTCCGCCGCGGCCAGTGCGGCGAGGACGGTCGCGGCGTCTGGTGCTTCCTGACCGACCACGGCATGCGCACGCTCGAGCAGGCCGCGCACACCCACGTCCGGGGCGTCCACGACTACCTCGTCGCGCAGGCGTCCCCCGACGACTTCGAGGCGATGGGCCGGGTCATGCAGGCCGTCGTGAACCGGGTGGCGGAGGGCGACCGCTGCTACGGCGCGCCGTCCAACCCCGCCGACTCGCTGGCCTCCCCCGCCACGGCGTGACCGTCTCCGAGGACCTCGAGCGCGACTTCCGGCTCGGTGGCCTGACCGTCTGGGGCACCTACGACACCGGGCGACCCGGCGCGTTCATCGAGACGGACGCCTTCGACGACGCGTACGTGGACGGCGAGCGCCACGGCACGCCGCACGGCCCCTGGCGTCCGGGGCTCATGCTGGTGATCACCCCGACGTCCTGCGTCGCCACCGAGCACGGTCCGACCGACGACGTGTGGCTCGTCGAGGTCGCCCAGGCCCTGCAGGACGCGCTCCGGGCGGACCTCGGCCGGCCGTGGCCGGTCGTGCTCGACCCGCCGGACCGGCTGCTGCCCCTCGAGCCCCGTCTGGTCGACGGCGAGGGCGCGTGGGTGTGCGGCGACGACGTCGTGTGCCTCATCGGCCGCCTCCACGAGCACGAGCTGTTCTGACACCACGACGGCCCCGGACCTGCTGGTCCGGGGCCGTCGTCGGTCGTGCGTCGGGCTTCAGTCGCGCGTGAGGCGGCGGTGCGTCACGCGGTGCGGCCGCGCGGCCTCGGGGCCGAGGCGCTCGATCTTGTTGGCCTCGTACGAGGCGAAGTTGCCCTCGAACCAGAACCACTTGCCGCCGTCCTCCTCGTCGCCCTCCCAGGCCAGGATGTGGGTGGCGACGCGGTCGAGGAACCAGCGGTCGTGCGACGTGACCACGGCGCAGCCGGGGAACTCCAGCAGGGCGTCCTCCAGCGACGACAGGGTCTCGACGTCCAGGTCGTTGGTGGGCTCGTCGAGCAGCAGCATGTTGCCGCCCATCTTGAGCGTCAGCGCCAGGTTCAGGCGGTTGCGCTCCCCGCCGGACAGGACGCCGGCCTTCTTCTGCTGGTCCGGGCCCTTGAAGCCGAACGAGGCCACGTAGGCGCGGCTGTTCATCTCGAAGTTGGCGACCTTGATGAAGTCCAGGCCGCCGGAGACGACCTCCCAGACGTTCTTCTGCGGGTCGATGCCGCCGCGGCTCTGGTCGGCGTACGAGATCGACACGGTCGAGCCGACGTTGAGCGTGCCGCCGTCGGGCTTCTCCTCGCCGGTGATCATGCGGAACAGCGTCGTCTTGCCCACGCCGTTGGGGCCGATCACGCCGACGATGCCGGCGCGCGGCAGCGAGAACGAGATGTCGTTCCACAGCACGCGGTCCTCGAAGCCCTTGGTCAGGTGCTCGGCCTCGAGCACCACGTCGCCCAGGCGCGGGCCCGGCGGGATGTTGATGTCGGCGGTGTCGATCTTGCGGGCCTTCTCGGCCTCGGCGGCGAGCTCCTCGTAGCGGGCCAGACGCGACTTGCTCTTGGTCTGGCGCGCCTTGGCGTTGGAGCGCACCCACTCCAGCTCCTGCTCGAGGCGCTTGGCGCGCTTGGCGTCCTTCTGCCCCTCGATCTTGAGCCGCTCCTTCTTG
This sequence comes from Aeromicrobium sp. PFPM2_SD2, assembly GCF_057364525.1. NCBI lineage: Bacteria > Bacillati > Actinomycetota > Actinomycetes > Propionibacteriales > Nocardioidaceae > Aeromicrobium > Aeromicrobium sp. PFPM2_SD2. The sequence goes on along the minus strand of NZ_JBNFNZ010000062.1, from coordinate 1,241 downwards.
GTCTCCAGGTACGTGGAGTAGTTGCCCTCGTAGCCGTGGATCGAGCCGCGGTCGACCTCGGCGATCCACTCGGCGACGTTGTCCAGGAAGTACCGGTCGTGGGTGATCGCCAGGACGGCGCCCGGGTACGTCTTGAGGTGGCCCTCCAGCCAGCTGACCGACTCGGCGTCCAGGTGGTTGGTGGGCTCGTCGAGCAGCAGCAGGTCGGGCTGCTGCAGCAGCAGCTTGCACAGTGCGACGCGGCGGCGCTCACCACCGGAGAGGTGGTCGACGAGCGTGTCCGGCGGCGGGCAGCGCAGGGCGTCCATGGCCTGGTCCAGGCGCGAGTCCAGGTCCCACGCGTTGGCGTGGTCCAGGTCGGTCTGCAGGTCGCCCATCTCGGCGAGCAGCGTGTCGAAGTCCGCGTCGGGCGCGGCCATCAGCTCGGAGATCTCGTTGAACCGGTCGAGCTTGCCCTTGATCTCGCCCACGGCCTCCTGGACGTTCTCCAGGACGGTCTTGCCCTCGGTCAGCGGCGGCTCCTGCTGGAGCATGCCGACGGTGGCCTCGGGGTCCTTGATCGCGTCGCCGTTGTTGGCGTGCTCGAGGCCGGCCATGATGCGCAGCAGCGTGGACTTGCCGGCGCCGTTGGGTCCGACGACGCCGATCTTCGCCCCGTGCAGGAACGAGAGCGTGACGTCGTCGAGGACGACCTTGTCGCCGTGCGCCTTGCGCACGTTGCGGAGAGTGAATACGTAGTCAGCCATGGTGCGACCAGCCTACCGAGCGCGCGGGGGTGCGCGTGCCGTGCGTCAGCCGCGCGCGACGAGCAGGCCCTCGCGGGTGCGCCGGTAGTCGGCGACGACTCCCTCGAGCGGCTCCACCACGTGCTCGCGGGCGACGTCGTGCACGACCTCGCGCAGCACGGCCTCGGCGCGGGCGGCGCGCTTGCGGGCCGAGCCGACCACGAACGGGCGGGTGAGCAGCGCCAGCACGATGCCGCCGAGCAGCCCGCCGACGGCGAGGACGACCGCGAGCGGGTTCCACTCCTGGCCGAACGCCATCGCGACCAGCCACGCCACGCCGGCGATCCCGGCGAGCAGCAGCAGCCACTGCAGCGCGGCGAGCAGGTACCAGCCGGCCGGGGTGCGGTCGAGACCGAGGTCGGCCGAGCCGAGGCGCTCGTCGAGGGTGTCGACGACCTGGCGCTGGCGGGCGTCCGCGGTCTCGCGCACGGCCGTGGCCCACGGTCGGCTCATGCC
>NZ_JBNFNZ010000061.1:0-8290 GCF_057364525.1 Aeromicrobium sp. PFPM2_SD2 | reverse complement strand
GACGACGGTCGTGGCGGCGGCGCAGGACCGGGCCTCGGTCGCGGCCGCGGTGCTCGCCGTCGTCGGTTCGTCGCGACGGTGGGGCTGATGCTCGCCGCCACCCGGCGGGCGAACGCCGCCGCTCGCGCCAGCGGCTAGGGGCAGCGCACCCAGACCACCTGCTCCTCCGGGCCGCCGCCGTCCGGCAGGGACCCGTCCACGACACCGACCTCGACCCGGACCCTCTTCAACGGAGTGCTCAGGCACGGGGGACGGCCGTCGCCCGAACTCGCCCCGTCGTCGGCCTCCCAGGCGACGGCGTCGGCGATGATCGGCAGCTGCGTGCCGTCGTCGGCGTCGAAGGTGACCAGCTCGTTCTCGTCGTTCAGCCGCGTCGCCGTGCCGGTGAGGGTGCGGACGTCGTGCTGGTCGGCCCACACGTGGCCGGCGACGAACCCGAGCGCGAGCAGCGCCGCTCCGGCGGCGAGCGCTCGCCGGGACACGTCGACGGTGGCCGGGGACGCGGTGGTCATGCTGCCGTGGGGACCGGGACGGCGACGTCGCGCTTCTGCACGTGGTCACGCACGGCCGGCGTGATGAGGGGCAGTGCCTGGCCGTAGAGGACCGCGGCGACGAGCAGCGTCGTCGGCTCGCGGAGCACGTCGATGATCCCGCCGACGGTGAACAGCACCGCCCAGGTCATCGTCCAGATGAAGGAGATGCCGCGCGCGACCCGGCTGCGGAACCAGACGAGCACCAGCAGGAGAAGCCACAGGGACATCGCCGCACCGCCCCGCCAGGTGAAGCCGTCCCCGGGGATCATCGAGACGGGCGCCAGCAGCAGGTGGAACAGCGCGCTGACCAGGATCCAGTTCCGCGCGGCGGGGGAGATGGAAGGCACGAGGGCAGCGTAGACGCGCCGGAGGAGCGGCGTCAGGGCTTTCGCCCTACGCGCGGTCCTCCTCGCGCAGGCGGGGGAGCGTCGCGTTCTGCGGCTTGATGCCGCCCTTGTCGGCGTAGAACGCGCGCACCAGGTCCATGTCCTTCTTCACGTCGCCGGACGCCACGAACGACGGACCGAAACCCATCGTCTTCGTCGGCGGCTCGAAGAAGGCCAGCGTCACGGGCAGGCCGGTCTGCTGGGAGAGGCGGTAGAACCCGGACTTCCAGTACTCGCCCTTGCTGCGCGTGCCCTCGGCGGCGAAGACGAGGCGGAAGCTCTCGCCCTCCTTCGCCTCGGCGACCAGGTCGGACACGATCGTGGACGCGTTGTCGCGGTCGATCGGGATGCCGCCGAACAGCCGCAGGACCGGCCCGAGCGGGAAGAAGAACAGCTGCTTCTTGACCAGCACCCGGGGGTGCTCACCGCCGTGCCACATGACCAGCAGCATCGTGATGAAGTCCCAGTTGGAGGTGTGCGGGGCGCCGACGAGGATGCCGTTCGGGGGCACCTCTCCGACCATTTTGTAGCCCATGACACGGGTGACGGCTCGGGCGAATCGCTGACGCAGCATGGGGAGGAGCCTACGGCGCCCGCTGGTCGTCGCAGGCGGTGCCCGGGGCGAACGAGACGTCGCTTGTCGCGACGTCGGTGCCTGTCGTCCCGTCCGGTCGCTGGAAGGTGAAGGACAGGCCGCCAAAGTGCGCCGGCGGTCGGATCCGTAGGGCCGCCACGGGGACGAAGGCGGTCCCGCTCTCCAGCTTCGACTGCGGGAGCGGACGCCGGCTGCTCCAGTCGAGGACGTCGCCGCCGTCCTCGTCCTCCTCGGCCGGCCAGTCGCTGGTCCACAGGCCGTCGCCGGCACCAGGTCCGGGCGTGGTCACGAGCGTCTGGAGCAGCTCGACGCCGCGCGACGCGTGGAGCTCGACACCGGTCAGGGTGACGTCGCCACCCAGCGCGCGGACCGGCGGGCCGGACACCCCGTACTGCTGCCCGACCCGGGACTCCAGCAGGCACACGCTCGTGCTGCCCTCGTCCTGCGGTGCGAGCCGAGCCGATGACCGTTCGTCGTCGCGCGCGCGTGGTGCCGCGTCCTGCCCGTCATCCGTGCAGCCGCCCAGCGTGAGCACGCCCACGCACACGAGCGCCGTGGTCAACCTCATCTCGTCCCCCTGCTTCGATGTGAGGGAACCGTAGCCTCACGCCGGGACGCGTGGTCGGTGCTTGACGTGTCGGGCGTGGCGGAGCGGCCGTTGTTGCGGGTCGATGCGTGGTGGTGGGATGACCTCGACGACTCCGTCATGACTCAACCTGGCTGACCAGTCGGAGTCGTGGAGCAGGTGGTGGTGGAAGAAGCAGAACAGTGCGCCGTTCTCGATCGACGTCTCGCCGCCGTGTGACCACGGGATGAGGTGGTGGGCTTCGCACCAGCCGGGCGGGCGGTCGCACCCCTTCCAGGAGCAGCCCCCGTCCCGCTTGGCGAGGGCGATGCGCTGGGACCTGTCGTGGAGGCGCTTCTGCTGACCGACGTCGAGCGGCTGACTCGCGCCGCCGAGAACCATGGGGATCAGACCGGCGTTGCACGCGAACCTGCGGGCCTCGCTCGCACTCATCGTGCTGCCGGTGGAGAGCGTGGCCCGCGAGACCCGGTCGCGCAGGTCGTCCAAGTCGATGTTGATCGTGACGGTCGCGGCGACGCCACCGGCCTGGGGGAAGCAGTCGCTCGGCAGGTGCTCGACCAGCTCACACAACGCCAGCCCCAGGCGACGCGAGTGGTCCAATCGTCCGATCTCGGTGTCGGAGTGCTCGCCGTCCACGTCCCGGAAGATCGCGCCTTCCCTACGAGGTGAGGCGAGGCCCTCGAGGACGGTCTTGAGCATGTCCGCCTGCACATCGGGCAGGACGCCCCGGATGCTCGAACGACCGCGACCCATGCGAGTGATGGACAGGTGGGTCTCGTCCCACGCGTGCTTCTCCTGGCGCTCGAGCTCGGCGCCGATGATCTCGTTCGCACTGTCCGGATCGACCACTTCGACGATCCGGTTCGCGAGCCGGCGCAAGTCGTCCGCGCCAAAGTCCTTCGCGTGCTGGAGCAGGGTCGCCTCGGCGTCGTCGTGCTGCTCGTCCACGAACCACTCCGGGAGGGCGTCGAGGGCCTTGAGGATGGTGTGCGCCTGCTCGGTCGTCAGCTGACCGGCGTCCCACCGCGCGCGGGTGACGGTGCCGCGGGTGGGGTCGAGCCGAGTCAAGGAGACCAGCTTCGACGCTTCACGCTTGGAGACGTTCGTCGTGCTCGCGAGCCACACCGTGGCGGAGGTGCACCCGTCCTCGCGGGGGAGGCCAAGGTCCTCGGCAGCCGCAGTCAACTTGGTGGTGAGGGCCTGCAGGCCGGCGACGGCTTCGGCTGCTGCTCGAAGGTCGGCTCGGATCTGATCGGCGGTCAAGCGCCAGGGCTCAAGCGCGCTGGACTTCTCCAGCAGTGCCGCGACCTCGCTGACGATCATCCGAAACCCCGTGTCGAACGTTTGTTCTAGTCTACCTCGGTGGGGTGACAGGAACAACGCGAAATCCCCACGATTCCAGATTTTTTCGACGCTTCGACAAGCTCAGCGAGCGGAGCCTGGGCGAGCCGACGAGCCGGGGCGAGCGCGCGCCCGGCTCCGTCGTCTTCAGCCCCTCGGGGGACCACGCACCCAGGGCTCCTTTCGACATGCTCAAGGAGCGGGCTCAGGCGAGCCGACCGGCCGACCCCGCCGACCCAGACCCTTCGTCATCAGCCCCTCGGGCGACTGCGCGCGAAGGTGCGCCGGTAGGGTCGCCGGGCCCACCCCGAAGACCGCAGGAGCACCTCCATGACGCTGACCCGTTCGCACACCGACGTCCTCGCCCTGCCTGGGGCGGTCGTCGTCGGCACGGACGGCTCGAGCGTGCGCAACCCCGGCCCGACCGGGTGGGCGTACGTCGCCGACGACGGCACGTCCGCGTGCGGAGGACTGGTCGAGGGGACGAACAACATCGGCGAGCTGTTGGCGGTGCTCAACGCGCTGCGCGACTTCACCGACCGTCCGCTGGTGCTGCAGGCCGACTCGGCCTACACGATCGGCTGCTCCACCACCTGGGCCGCCGGCTGGGCGCGCAACGGCTGGCGCAACTCCAAGAAGGAGGTCGTGGCCAACGTCGAGATCGTCCAGGCGATCTACGCGGCCATGCAGGACCGCCGTGACCGCGACGCGCCCGTCTTCTTCCAGAAGGTCAAGGCCCACCTGACCGACCGCACCGTCTGGCCGCTCAACGTCGCCGCCGACGAGCTCGCCGGGCAGGCCTCGGCGCGGGCGGCGCGCGGGGACGTCGCCGAGGTGCGCACCGCCGCGCGCGTCTGACCCCTCGACGGGCTCAGGGAGCGGGCGCGGCTCACGAAGCGGGGACGCTCAGCGCTCGAGCAGGACCTGCCAGGCGTGCACCATCCACGGGATGGCGATCGCGACCGTCGGCACGACGACCACGGCGGCCGAGAACAGGTAGAGCGTCGCGGACACGAGCCGGTTGCTCGGGTCGGGGTCGCGCAGGCGCTCCAGACGCACCGCGGCGGCCGACCCGACGCCGAGCGCGCCCGCTGGGGTGGGCGCGTCGGCCAGGGGTGACCAGGGCCTTCGCCACCGGCTTCACGCCGCCGACCTGGCGGGCCGCGTCGTCGGCGAGCAGCTCGACCATCACCTGGCTCTGGTGCAGCGGGGCGTCGGTGCGCAGGAAGCGCGGGTACGCGGCGCGCAGGAACTCGAAGCCCTCCAGCACCAGGTCGTGGCGCGAGCGGACGTGCGACCGCTCGTGCTCGAGCACGGCCTGCAGCCCGTCCTCGTCCAGCCGGTCGATCGTGCCGCTGGAGACCACGACCCGTGCCTTCGTGCGGTCGGGCAGGCAGTAGGCGATGGGCGTCTCGTGCTGCAGGACGCGCAGGGCCGGCTCGGCGCCGTCGGGCTCGCCGAGCAGGTCGACGAGGTGGCGCTGGCGGCGTCGACGCTCCGCGGTGCGCCGCCACACCGTCCACGCCGCCCACCAGAAGCGGGCCCAGACCAGGACGCCGACGCCCAGGACGGCGACGTGCAGCGCGACCCGCCAGGGGGAGGGGTCGTCGACCGACACCAGCCACAGGGCGGTCGACAGACCGGCGCCGGACGTCGCGAGGATCGCGGCGACGGCCAGCGACTGCCACATGATGATGCCGGCGCGGGGCGCCTTGAGCGGCCACGCGCTGCGGGCGAGCAGGGCCGGGACGGGCAGCGCGAGCGCCAGCCCGAGCAGGCCCAGCCAGATCGGGGTCACCGGTCGTCCATCGCCAGGATCTCGTCGAGGGCGCTGCGCAGGGCGGCGGCCTCGGACGGGTCGACGGTGCGGGCGAAGTGCACCAGGGCCGCGGTGCGGTCGTCACCGGCGCTGTCGAGCACGGCGTGCAGCAGCTCCGACGTCGCCTCGTCGCGCGAGACCGCCGGGCCGTAGCGGTAGGCGCGTCCGTCGCGCTCGCGGACGACCATCTCCTTCTTGGCCAGCCGGTCGAGCACGGTCATGACCGTCGTGTAGGCCAGGTCGCGCTCGTCGAGCCGCTCCTGCACCTCGCGGACGGTCAGCGGGGCGGTCGCGTCCCACAGCGCGTTCATGACCGAACGCTCCAGCTCCCCGAGTCGCGGCACTGTGACCAACCCCTCTACTACGTCAGGTAGTACTTCGTTGTGACGGCGAGATCCATCGTACTACGCTCCGTAGTAGTTACTACGACTCGTAGTAGTTCGGTTCTCCCGGAGGATCCAGCATGGAAGCACTCGAGATCGCGCGGTGGCAGTTCGGCATCACCACCGTCTACCACTTCTTCTTCGTCCCGATCACGATCGGCCTGTCGTTCCTCGTCGCCGGCCTGCAGACCGCGTGGTTCCGCACGCAGGACGAGAAGTACCTCCGGCTCACCAAGTTCTTCGGCAAGCTCTTCCTGATCAACTTCGCGATGGGGATCGTCACCGGCATCGTGCAGGAGTTCCAGTTCGGCATGAACTGGAGCGACTACTCGCGCTTCGTCGGCGACATCTTCGGCGCCCCGCTGGCCATCGAGGGCCTGCTGGCGTTCTTCCTGGAGTCGACCTTCCTCGGCCTGTGGATCTTCGGCTGGGAGAAGCTGCGCCCCGGGTTGCACCTGGCGACGATCTGGATCGCGGCGATCGGCACCGTCCTGAGCGCCTACTTCATCCTGGCCGCGAACTCGTTCATGCAGAACCCGGTCGGCTTCACCTTCAACGAGGCGCTGAACCGCGCCGAGCTCACCGACTTCGTCGCCGTGCTGACCAACCCGGTCGTGCTCGTGACGTTCCCGCACCAGATCACCGCGTGCTTCCTGGTCGGCGGCGGCTTCGTGGCCGGCGTCGCCCTGTGGCGGATGGTGCGCCGCTCCGACGACGGGCACCACGACACCTGGCGCACCGCGATGCGCCTGGGCGCGGCGACGCTCGTCGTCTCCGGCATCGGCGTCGCGATCACCGGCGACCTGCAGTCCAAGGTCATGATGGACGTCCAGCCGATGAAGATGGCCGCCGCCGAGGGCCTCTACGAGGACGAGCAGCCGGCCGGGTTCTCGATCCTGACCCTGGGCACGCCCGACGGCGAGCACGAGCTGTACTCGATCAAGGTGCCGCGCCTGCTGTCGTACCTGGCCAACGGCGACTTCGACTCCGAGGTCCGCGGCATCAACAGCCTGCAGGCCGAGTACGAGGAGAAGTACGGCGAGGGCGTGAAGTACTCGCCCAACATCCCGGTCACCTACTGGACGTTCCGCTGGATGATCACGCTCGGCATGGCCGCGGCGACCGCCGGCGCCCTCCTGCTGTGGGTGACCCGCAAGGGCCGCACGCTGACCCACCGCCGGTGGGCGTGGCTCGGCGTCGCGCTGCCTTTCCTGCCCCTGCTCGGCAACTCCCTGGGCTGGGTGTTCACCGAGATGGGCCGTCAGCCGTGGCTGGTGTTCGGGATGCTGCCGACGTCGGCCGGCGTCTCGCCCGGCGTCAGCGCAGGCACCGTGCTGACCTCGCTCGTCGGCTTCACCGCGCTGTACGGCGTCCTGGCCGTCATCGAGGTCAAGCTCCTGCTCACCTACATCGACAAGGGCCTGCCGGACGTGCAGCCGCCCCGCCACCCCGACGACGTCGACGACGACACGCCGCTGGCGTTCGCGTACTGAGAGGCCTGTCATGGAACTGACCACCGTCTGGTTCGTCCTCATCGCCGTCCTGTGGGTCGGCTACCTCGCGCTCGAGGGCTTCGACTTCGGCGTCGGCATGCTCATGGCCGTCATGGGCCGCGACGACACCGAGCGGCGCGTCCTGCTCAACACCATCGGCCCGGTCTGGGACGGCAACGAGGTGTGGCTCATCGTGGCGGGCGGCGCGACGTTCGCCGCGTTCCCCGAGTGGTACGCGACGCTGTTCAGCGGGTTCTACCTGCCGCTGTTCGTCATCCTGCTGGCGCTCATCGTCCGCGCCGTCGGGTTCGAGTACCGGCACAAGCGCGAGGGCGTCGCCTGGAAGCGCGGCTGGGACCGCGCGATCATCGTCGGCTCGTTCGTCCCGGCGTTCCTGTGGGGCGTCGCCCTGACCAACATCGTCCGCGGCGTGCCGATCGACGCCGACAAGGAGTTCGTCGGCAGCCTGCTCGACCTGCTGAACCCGTACGCCCTGCTCGGCGGCCTCGTGACCCTGTCGGTCTTCCTGGTGCACGGCGCGATGTTCGTGGCGCTCAAGACCGTCGGCGACGTCCGCGAGCGGGCCAACGCGCTGGCGGTGCGGGCCGGTCTCGTGGCCGCGCTGCTCGCCGTGGTCTTCCTCTTCTGGACCGGCATGGACCAGGACCAGACGGCGGTGTGGGTGCTGGCCGGCCTCACCGCGCTGTCCTTCGTCGCCGGCCTCGGGGCCGCGGTCGCGCAGCGCGACGGCTGGGCGTTCCTCGGGACGTTCGCGGCGATCGCGCTGTTCACCACGATGCTGTTCACCGGACTGTTCCCCGACGTCATGCCGAGCTCGCTGGACCCGGCGTGGAACCTCACGGTCGAGAACGCGTCGTCCACCGACTACACGCTGACGATCATGACCTGGGTCGCGGCCTTCTTCACGCCCATCGTGATCGGCTACCAGGCCTGGTCGTACTGGGTCTTCCGCAAGCGGATCGGGACGCAGCACATCCCGACCGAGACCCTCGCCGCCTGACCGGGAAGGCCCGACCGTGAAGCCCCTCGACCCCCGCCTGGTGCGCCGCTCGCGCGCGGTGCGCCGCTACCTGGTCGCCAGCGTCGCCGTCGGCGTCGCGACGGCCGTCGTGGTCGTCGCCCCAGGCCGCGCT
>NZ_JBNFNZ010000060.1:0-8324 GCF_057364525.1 Aeromicrobium sp. PFPM2_SD2 | reverse complement strand
CCTTGCTCGTCTCGCCCGGGTTGAACCGGACGTTCTCGAGCACCGCGACGTCACCGTCGGCCAGGGCCGCGCTGACGCGCTGCGCCTCGGCGCCGACCGTGTCGTTCGCGAAGAGCACCGGGACGGACCGAGCAGCTCCGGCGAGCCGCTCGGCCGCGGCCTGCCGGGCCTCCTCGCTGGGGGCGGTGACGGACGGGCGCTCGGGCTGCGGAGTCATGCGTCCATGATCCCTGGTCCGCTCCGCCGCCGGCACCGCGGTGTGACGCGTCGCACCTCGGGACCGGGGTTGCTCCGTCCGCCGCGGCTGTGCCACGGTTGGTAAGGCTTACCTAACCACGCGACCACGTGTGGAGGCCTTCGGGGGAAGGAGCGTCGCGGTGCACCGTGCGCCCACGCAGGAACTGTTCACCAGCCGGACCGTCGACCACTGGGCGGAGGTGCTGCACCGCGGCGTCGACCACCTCGGCGACCGCGCCCGCCGCGTCGCAGGCCCGCACTCGGGCTCGGACGTGGCCCAGGTGGCCAAGCTGGTCGCCGACGTCGACCTGGACCGCCCGCTCGGCGACGTCGGGGAGGTGCTCGACGAGCTCGGCCAGGTCTACCTGGACGACGCCGTCTGGTTCCACGACCCGGGATACGTCGCCCACCTCAACTGCCCGGTCGTCATCCCGGCGCTGCTCGCCGAGCTGTACGTCTCGACCGTCAACTCCTCGCTCGACACGTGGGACCAGAGCGGCGGCGGCACGCTCATGGAGCAGCGGCTCGTCGCCTGGACCGCCGAGCGCCTCGGGCTCGGCCCGGACGCCGACGGCGTCTTCACCAGCGGCGGCACCCAGTCGAACCTGCAGGCGATGCTGCTCGCCCGCGGCGAGGCCGCCCGCGGCGTCGGCGGCGACCTGACCGGCTGCGCGTCCTGGTCTGCGGCGACGGGCACTTCAGCGTCCGCAAGGCCGCCGACCTGCTCGGCCTGGGGCCGGACGCCGTCGTCGTCGTGCCGGTGGACGAGCACCGGCGCATGGACGTCGGCGCCCTGGCCCGCGCGCCTGGACCGGCTCCCGGACGGCACCGTGCCGATGGCGGTCGTGGCCACCGCCGGCACCACCGACTTCGGCGCGATCGACCCGCTGCTGCCGCTGGCCCGGCTGGCGCACGCCCACGACGCCTGGTTCCACGTCGACGCCGCGTACGGCGGCGGACTGCTCGCCTCGACCCGCCGCCGGCACCTGCTGGACGGCGTCGAGGCGGCCGACTCGGTCACCGTCGACTACCACAAGACGTTCTTCCAGCCGGTCAGCGCGAGCGCCCTGCTCGTGCGCGACGGACGCACCCTGCGCCACGCCGCGTTCCACGCGGACTACCTCAACCCGCGGGAGGCGCAGGTCCCGAACCAGGTCGACAAGAGCCTGCAGACGACGCGCCGCTTCGACGCGCTCAAGCTCTGGACGACGCTGCGGCTCATGGGCGCGGACGCCGTCGGCGAGCTGTTCGACGGGGCGATCGACCTGGCCGAGGGGCTGCACGCCCGCATGCGCGAGCTGGACGACGTCGAGGTCGCCGCGGCCCCGGTGCTGAGCGCCATCGTCTTCCGCTACCGGCCGGCCGGGACTGTCCGCCCGGGCGCGTCCGACCTGGCGCCGCGGATCCGGGCCGAGCTCGCGGCCGGCGGGCGCGCCGTGGTGGCCGGCACCAAGGTCGACGGCGAGTCCTGGCTCAAGGTGACGCTGCTCAACCCGGCCACGAGCCCGGCCGACCTCGAGCGCGTCCTGCACCAGGTGCGCGCCGTGGGGGCGCGCCTGCTCGAGGACGAGGCGCTGGAGCGGGAGGAGGTGGCATGAGCGAGCGCACGTACGACTTCGTCGCCGTCGGCCTGGGGCCGTTCAACCTCGGGCTGGCCTGCCTCGCCGAGCCGGTCGAGGGCCTGGACGGCGTGGTGCTCGAGTCGCGCGAGGCGTTCGACTGGCACCCGGGCATGATGCTCGAGGACGCCACGCTCCAGGTGCCGTTCATGGCCGACCTGGTGACGATGGCCGACCCCACCTCGCCGTTCTCGTTCCTGGCCTACCTCAAGGCGACCGGACGGCTGTACCCGTTCTACGTCCGCGAGAGCTTCTACCCGCTGCGCGCCGAGTACAACGACTACTGCCGCTGGGCGGTCGACCGGCTCGACTCGGTCCACCTCGGCCGTCACGTGGAGCAGGTGACCTGGGACGACGCCGCGCAGGTCTACGTCGTCCGGGCTCGGCTCGCGGACGGCGACACCCAGACCTACCGCGGCCGACGCCTGGTGCTCGGCACCGGCACGCAGCCGGTCGTCCCGCCCGCCGCGCAGGGACTCGACGGGCCGTGGCTGCACTCCTCGGCGTACCTGGACGAGCGCGACCGGCTGCGCGCGGGCGACTCGATCACGATCGTCGGCGGCGGGCAGAGCGCGGCCGAGATCTACCTCGACCTGCTCGAGGGCATCGACGCCGGCTACTCGCTGACCTGGCTGACGCGCTCGCCGCGGTTCTTCCCGCTGGAGTACACGAAGCTCACGCTGGAGATGACCAGCCCGGAGTACGTGCGCTACTTCCACGCCCTGCCCGGCGGGCAGCGCGACGAGCTGCTGCGCTCGCAGAAGGGCCTGTACAAGGGCATCAGCGGCGATCTCGTCGACGCCGTCTACGACACGCTGTACCGCAAGCGCGTCGCCCTCGGCGAGGTGCCGACGACGCTGCTCACCAACACCGAGCTCACCGGCGCCCGCTGGGACGGCACCGGGTTCTCGCTCGACCTGCGCCAGCACGAGGTGGACGAGTCCTTCGGCCTGCGCACCGACGGCCTGGTGCTGGCCACCGGGTACGCGGCGCAGGTGCCGGCGTTCGTCGAGCCCGTCGCCGACCGCATCCGGTGGGACGAGCGCGGGCGCTACGACGTCGGCCTGGACTACCGCGTCGACGAGGCCGGGACGATCTTCGTCCAGAACGGCGAGGAGCACACCCACGGCCTCGTGGCGCCCGACCTCGGCATGGGCGCGTACCGCAGCTCGGTGATCATCAACGCGATGTGCGGCCGCGAGGTCTACCCGGTCGAGGAGCGCATGGCGTTCCAGGAGTTCGGGGTCCCGGCCGCGGCCCGGCAGGCGGTGGGCGCCCGATGAGCACCGTCTCGTTCGTGCCGGTCGACCCGGACGCCGACGCGGCCCTGCTGCACGCCTGGGTGACGCACCCGCGGTCGGTCTACTGGCAGATGCAGGGCGCGAGCGTCGAGGACGTCCGCGCCGAGCAGGCACGCATCGCGGCCGACCCGCACCACGCGGCGTACGTCGGGCACGTCGACGGACGTCCGGCCGTGCTGGCCGAGGTGTACGACCCGGCCCACTCCGAGCTGGCCAGGGTCTACGACGTCCAGCCCGGCGACCGGGGGATGCACGTGCTGGTCGCGCCCACCGACGCCCCCGTGCACGGCTTCACCGACCGGGCGTTCGCCGCCGTCATGCGGCTCGTGCTCGACGACCCGTCGGTGCGGCGCGTCGTGGTGGAGCCGGACGTCCGCAACGCCGCCATCGCCCTCAAGAACGCCAAGGCCGGGTTCGTCGTGGACCGCGCCGTCGAGCTGGACGGCAAGCGCGCCGCCCTGAGCTTCTGCACGCGCGAGCAGTTCGTGGCCAGCCCGCTGGGAGGAGGCCTGTGACCGTCACCGACACCCGCACCGCGCCCGGCCCCGCCGAGCACCTCACCCCCGCCGTCCTGGACCGGGCCCAGCGGCTGCTGGTCGCCAAGGCCCTCGCCGAGCTCACGCACGAGCGGCTGCTGCACCCGCGCCCGGACGGCGACGGCTGGGCGCTCGACGCCGGCGAGGTCGTCTACCGCTTCGCCGCCCGCCGGTACCCGCTCGAGCACTGGGTCGTCGACCCCGCCTCGGTGCGGGCCGAGCGCGACGGACGCCCGGTCGACCCCGACGTGCTCACGCTCGTCGCCGCGCTCGCGCCCGACCTCGGGCTGACCGACGAGCTGCTGCCGGTGTACCTCGAGGAGCTGGCGTCCACGCTGCGGGCGGCGGCCTGGACGCTCGTGCACCACGAGGAGTCCGTCGACGACCTGCTGCACGCCGACCTCGCCGCCACGGAGGCGGCCATGCACGCGGGCCACCCCGGGTTCCTGGCCACCAACGGACGCATCGGGTTCTCGGCGTCCCAGCACGAGGCCTACGCGCCCGAGGCCGGACGCGACGTGCGGCTGCACTGGCTCGGCGTGCGGCGCTCGCTCGCCGTCGCGTCCTACGGCGACGGGCTCGACGAGGACGCCCTGCTCGCCCACGAGCTCGACCCGGCCACGCGCGAGCGGCTCGACCTGGAGCTGCGGGCGCGCGGCCTCGACCCGGCGGACTACCTGCTGGTGCCGGTGCACCCGTGGCAGTGGGACCACAAGATCGCGGTCACCTTCGCACCGGACCTGGCCCGCCAGGACCTCGTCCACCTCGGCGAGGGCCCGGACGCGTACCGGGCCCAGCAGTCGATCCGCACCTTCCTCAACGTCGACCGCCCCGAGCGGCACTACGTCAAGGTCGCGCTGTCGATCCAGAACATGGGCTTCATGCGCGGGCTGTCGCCGCGCTACATGCGGGCCACGCCGGCGATCAACGACTGGGTCGCGGACCTCGTCCACGGCGACCCGGAGCTGCGGGCCTGCGGCTTCCGCGTGCTGCGCGAGCGCGCGGCGGTCGGGTACACCGGCGGGGTCTACCAGGCGCTGGCCGCGGACTCGCCGTACCAGAAGATGCTCGCGGCCCTCTGGCGCGAGAGCCCGGTGACGATGGTCCGCGGCGGCGAGCGGCTCGCCACCATGGCGTCGCTGCTGCACCGCGACCGCGACGGACGCGCGTACGCGACCGCGCTCGTGCGCGCGTCCGGCCTGGAGCCGGCCGACTGGCTGCGGGCCTACCTGCGCGCCTACCTGCGCCCGGTCGCCCACTGCCTGCTCGCCCACGACCTGGCGTTCATGCCGCACGGGGAGAACATCGTCCTCGTCCTGGACGGCCACGTGCCGCGGCGGGCGTTCGTCAAGGACGTCGGCGAGGAGGTCGTGGTCATGGGCGACGTGCCGCTGCCGGCCGAGATCGAGCGCATCCGCCAGGACGTGCCCGGGGAGCTGAAGGCGCTGAGCGTCCACACCGACGTGCTCGACGGCTTCCTGCGCCACCTGGCCGGGATCCTGGCCGAGGACGGGGTGCTCGGCGCGGACGCGTTCTGGGCGCTCGTGGGCGAGTGCCTGGCCGAGCACGCCGTCGACCACCCCGAGCTGGCGGCGGCGCGCGAGGCGTGCGACCTGTTCGCCGCGGAGTTCGCGCACTCCTGCCTGAACCGGCTGCAGCTGCGCAACACGCGGCAGATGGTCGACCTGAGCGACCAGGCGTCCTCGCTCATGATGGCCGGCACGCTGGCGAACCCCGTCGCCCCGTACCGCCCCGACGCCGCTCGCTGAGCCGGCCCGAGGGAGGCCTCGACCGGCTCGGCCAGCGGCTCGGGCTCGTCCGGTGGACCCGCTCAGGTCCCCGGGAAGCAGCCAGGTCCCCGGGAAGCATCCCGGGGACCTGGCGGTTTCACGGGGATCCCCGTGAGACCGACGCTCAGCGCAGGGTCATGCGCGGCTCGCCGCGGCTGCTGAGGCCGGTGCCGGAGCGTTCGCAGGAGCCGCCGCGTCGGGCCTCGTAGGCCTGCCGGATGCACGAGCGGATCGCCAGCTGGCCCCAGTAGTTGGGGTGGATGGACTCCTGGACCTGGTACGGCCCGGCGATCGTGCTGACGGTGCGGATCTGGTTGATCCACTCGGTCCGGTCGACCGCGGTCGGCGCCTGCCAGCCGGTCAGTCCGACCTCCTCGTACAGGCCGACGCCCTTCTCGCACAGCCGGCGCCCGTCCATGGCGCGCGAGAGGTCCAGGACCTTCGCGTTGGTCAGGCCCGCGTCCTTCACCGCGCCGGTGACGGCGCCGTTGATGGTGGGCATCGCGGTGCGGTTGGCCCAGTCGGCGTCGGCGTCCCAGAAGCCGCAGCCGCCGACGCTCTGGCGGGTGTAGCCGCTCTGGCGGTAGCGCAGGTTCGCGCCCTCGGCGATCGGCGACGGGTAGGTCTGCACGAGCAGCGTCCAGGACGAGTCGGCGTGCCCGGCGTCGCGCATCGCGGTGCGGACGTTCTGCAGCGCCGTGGCGATCCGTGCTCGGACGGCGGCCACGTTCTCGGCGGTGAAGCTCGCCCTCACCGACCGGTCGTCGAAGCAGTAGTTGGGCAGCAGCGAGGACGAGCCGAGGAAGTTCAGCACGCAGCTGGTGACGATGTCGGCGAAGCCGAAGTCGTTGCCGCCGATCGAGACGGTGACCAGGCGGACGTCGCGGCCGCGGGCCTCGCGCCGCAGGGCCGCGGCCTGGCCGATCTTGCCGGCGCCGTCGTCGTAGAAGTCGAGGCCGGGCTTGAACGTCGAGCCGGTGCGGGTGGCGGTGGTCGCGCCGGAGCAGGCGAGGTTCAGGCTCTGGTAGCCGGCGCCGAGGTGGATCTGCGCGCTGCTCGCCCGGTGGCACCCGGGGATCGACTCGCTGCGCCCGGCGTCCAGGTACGCACCGGAGCCGAGCACGTCCGCCGGCGTGCTGCTGCGGTTGGACGAGCCGGCCCAGCGCCCGGCCTCCCCGGAGATGTAGGAGTCGCCGAGCGAGACGACCCACGGGTCGCCCGCGGCGGCCTGGGCGCCCGGTGCGGCGACGAGGCCGCCCGCGGCCAGCGCGAGCGTGGCGACGAAGGAGCGGACGAGACGTGACGTGGGCATGCGGACCTCCCGGACAGGACCCCCCGACGGGTCGCGCTCACCCTAGGGGTGACGCGGGTCACGTCGGGGGCGCCGGGAGGTCCGCCGCCGGGTCGGTCAGCGCGGGGTGCCGAACAGCTGCGCGTGGTAGACGCGGCCGTCGGAGTCGCGGTGCGCGCCGAGCCCGGTGTAGCGGTAGGCCGGGCGCAGGATGTTGGCCCGGTGGCCGGGCGAGCTCATCCAGCCCTGGACCACAGCGGTGGCCGTCGGGTAGCCGAAGGCGATGTTCTCGCCGATGCCGCTCAGCCGGCAGGTGCGCATGATCTGGCGCAGGCTCGTGCTGCTGCGGTGCTTGAGCGTGTCGTGCCGGGCCATGGCGCTGGCCCAGGCGTCGGCGTAGCGCTGCAGGCAGGCCTGCGAGCGCAGGGCGACCCGGTCGCGCTCGATGCGCTCGGCGTTGACCAGGCGGATGACGGTCTTCTCGTGGCTGCTCTGCGCGGCGGACGCCGTGGAGCCGACGCCGGGGACCAGGAGCAGGCCCGCGGCGAGCAGCAGGACGGTGAGGCGACGGATCGAGGACATCCGTCGAGGCTAGGTGGCTGCGACGGCGGCGCCAAGTCAAACGCTTCCTCACGGTCCGGTCCGGCGGCTAGGCTGCTGCGGTCGAGAGGGGCACGCATGAAGGTGCTGGTGACCGGCGGCGTCCGCTCCGGCAAGTCTTTCCAGGCCGAGGCGCTGGTGGTCGGGGAGCCGGCCGTCACGTACGTGGCGCCGGGGCCGGAGGCCGACCCCGACAGCGACCCCGAGTGGGCCGAGCGGGTGGTGCGCCACCAGGACCGTCGTCCCGGTCACTGGGCCACCGCCGAGACGTCGGACGTGGCCGGCGCGCTGCGCGACACCCGCGGCGCCGTGCTCGTCGACTGCCTCGGCACGTGGCTGACCGCCCAGCTCGACGAGCTCGACGGCTGGGACAAGACCCGCGACGAGTGGGAGCCGGAGCTGCTGGCCCGCGTCGACGAGCTGGCCGAGGCGGTCGGACGCCACGACGGCACCGTCGTGGTGGTGACGAACGAGGTCGGCATGGGCGTGGTGCCCGCGCACTGGTCGGGCCGGCTGTTCCGCGACCTGCTCGGCATCACCAACCAGCGCGTCGCCGCCGAGTGCGACGAGGTCCACCTCGTCGTCGCCGGCCGCACCCTCGTGCTCTAGGCGGCGCCGGTCCGGTCGAGCGGGGAGCGACGAGCGGCTACGGCAGGCAGCGGCGGACGACGTCCGGGTCGACCTCGGCGAGCGTGGCCGGGCTCCAGCGCGGCGTGCGGTCCTTGTCGATCACCTGGGCGCGGATGCCCTCGGCCATGTCGGGCACGTCCAGCAGGGCGGTCGAGACGTGCAGGTCCTGGTCGAGCGCGGCCCGCAGGTCCGGCAGGGTCGCGGCCCGGCGCAGCGCGGCGAGGGTCAGGGCGACGGCGGTGGGCGACCGGGACTCCACCTCGTCGGCCGCGGCCCGGGCCTCGGGGCACCTCGCTCGCGCGCAGCCGGCTACGACGATC
>NZ_JBNFNZ010000059.1:0-8335 GCF_057364525.1 Aeromicrobium sp. PFPM2_SD2 | reverse complement strand
GGCGACCGCGGCGACGTGCTGGTCGCGCTCTCGGCGGCGGGCGCCCAGCCGGGCGGCCCCACGACGTAGCCGAGCCGCTCGCGCCACGACCGGGCGCGGCGCACGTCCTGGGCGATCCGGGCGTACTCGCCGTACTGCAGGCGCAGCAGGTTGTACGTGCCGACCGGCTTGGTCAGGCCGTACGTCGGGCGCCGGCCCTCGCGGACGAAGGTGCCGAACAGCCGGTCCCAGACGATGAGGATGCCGCCATAGTTGGTGTCGAGGTACTCGGCGTCGCTGCCGTGGTGGACGCGGTGGTGGGAGGGCGTGTTGAACAGCCACTCGACCGGCCGCGGCAGGCGTCCGACGGTCTCGGTGTGGGTGAAGAACTGGTAGACGAGGTTGATCGCGAACGCCACGTACAGCGTCCACGGCGAGAACCCGAGCAGCGGCAGCGGGAGCCAGAAGAAGAACTCGAACCACGGGTTCCACTTCTGCCGCAGCGCGGTGCCGAAGTTCATGAACTCGCTGCTGTGGTGGGCCTGGTGGCCGGCCCAGCCGATGCGGACGCGGTGCGAGAAGCGGTGGTGCCCGTAGTAGGCCAGGTCGACCCCGAGCACGACCAGCACCCAGTACCACCAGGTGTCGGTGGGCAGGTGCCGCGGCGCGACGTAGGAGTAGACGGCCACGAACGCGAAGAAGGTGATGATCTTGTAGACGGTCAGCACCGCGATCGAGACGACGCCCATGGAGATGCTGGTGCGCGCGTCCTTGAGCTCGTAGCCGGTACGCGGGTGCTCGTGGTCGTCGTCGAGCCAGCGCAGCGCGGCCAGCTCGATGCCGATGCAGAGCAGGAAGAACGGCGCCGCGTACGTGAGCGGGTTCTTCAGCGGGTCCAACGACTCCCACAGGTCCATGGCGCGATCGTAGGTGTGACGCAGGTCGCACTACAGTGGGGCCAGGCCACCACACCTCGTGGCCGACGCACCCGGACGGCCCACCACCGTCGTCCGCCACCCGAGGAGATCACCACCGTGACCGACCACCGCACCGACGACCTGCCCGTGTCCGCCTTCGGCGCGCCGCACGAGCAGGTCGTGTTCTGCCACGACGCCGACTCCGGCCTCAAGGCGATCATCGCCATCAGCTCGACCGCCCTGGGCCCCGCGCTCGGCGGCACGCGCTTCTACCCGTACGGCTCGGAGCAGGCCGCGCTCGCCGACGTGCTCGCGCTCAGCCAGGGCATGGCCTACAAGAACGCGCTCGCCGGCCTCGACCTGGGCGGCGGCAAGGCGGTCATCATCGGCGACCCGCGCCGCGACAAGTCCGAGTCCCTGCTGCGCGCGTACGGACGCTTCGTGGAGTCCCTCGGCGGGCGCTACTTCACCGCCTGCGACGTCGGCACCTTCAGCCCCGACATGGACGTCATCGCGCGCGAGACCCGCTACGTCACCGGACGCACGGTCGAGCACGGCGGCGCCGGCGACTCGTCGGTGCTGACCGCCTGGGGAGTGTTCCAGGGCATGCGGGCCAGCGCCCAGCACGTCTGGGGCGACACCTCGCTGGCCGGGCGCCGCGTGGGCGTGGCCGGCGTGGGCAAGGTCGGACGCCACCTCACCGGGCTGCTGGTCGGAGGCGGACGCCCGCGTCGTCCGTCACCAACGTCGACGCCGGCGCCGGTCGAGCGGCTGCGCGACACCTACCCCGGCATCGAGGTCGTGGCGTCCACGGACGCGCTCGTGCGCGAGCCGCTCGACGTCTACGCCCCGTGCGCGCTCGGCGGCGCGCTCAGCGACGACGTGGTCGACGTGCTGGCCGCACGCGTCGTGTGCGGCGCCGCGAACAACCAGCTCGCGCACGCGGGCGTGGAGAAGCAGCTCGCGGACCGCGGCATCGTGTACGCGCCCGACTACTGCGTGAACGCCGGCGGCGTCATCCAGGTGGCCGACGAGCTCGAGGGCTTCGACTTCGACCGGGCGAAGTCGCGCGCGACGGGCATCTTCGACACCACGCTGGACGTGCTGGAGACCGCGAAGGGCGAGGGCGTGCCCCCGTCGCAGGCGGCCGACCGGCTGGCCGAGCAGCGGATGCGTCAGGTGGGTCGACTGCGCTCGATCCTGCTGCCGTAGGGCGCAGGCGAGGAGTCAGACGGGCGAGGGCCCGGCTGTCCAGCTCAGCTGGCGGCCGGGTCCTCGAACTTGTTTACCAGATCGGCGTACTGGTCGGGGATCGGGTCACCCGACTCTCCGTGGAGCTCGCGCTGAAGGTCGGTGAAGTCCGTGTCGAACGTTCGGTACTTCAGATCGCGAGCGACCTTGGTCTGTTTGGCTTTGGCTCGGCCGCGCCCCATGGGTCGACCCCCTCACAGAGAGATAGGCATCAATACGTCGTGGTGCCCACCCTACCCAACGATGACGGGAAAGCACGAACCAGCCCCACGAATGTCACACCGGCGTGACTCGTGGCGCCCAGGACGCGCTCGGACGGCTCAGCCGTGGGTGCCCGTGAGGGTGACCGTCCCGCCGTCTCCGTGCACGCCGGCCTCGGCGACGTCGCCGGCGATCCACGCGTCGACGCCGTGCTCGGCGAGCAGCCGCACCGCGGCGTCGGCGTCGTCGGGGG
Source organism: Aeromicrobium sp. PFPM2_SD2 (assembly GCF_057364525.1). Taxonomy (NCBI): domain Bacteria; kingdom Bacillati; phylum Actinomycetota; class Actinomycetes; order Propionibacteriales; family Nocardioidaceae; genus Aeromicrobium; species Aeromicrobium sp. PFPM2_SD2. The sequence continues at coordinate 5,734 of NZ_JBNFNZ010000059.1, read as the reverse complement.
CGACCAGGGCGATCATGCCGACGCCGATGTTCAGCGCCTCCTCCAGGTCGGCCTGCGGCACCGAGCCGACCTGCTGGACGAGGTCGAAGATCGGCTGGCGCGTCCACGTGCCGCGGTCGACGCGCACCGACACCGAGTCGGGCACGACGCGCTCGAGGTTGGCCGCCAGGCCGCCTCCGGTCACGTGCGACATGGCGTGCACCTGCAGCTGGTCGGCCAGCGCCAGGCACGGCTTGGTGTACAGCCGGGTCGGCGTGAGCAGCTCGGCGCCGAGGGTGCCGCCGAGCTCGGGCACCTCGCGGTCGAGCTGCCAGCCGGCTTGGTTCAGCAGCACGTGGCGCACGAGCGAGTAGCCGTTGGAGTGCAGGCCGGACGAGCGCATGGCGACGACCGCGTCCCCGGGGCGCACGAGCTCGGCGCCGATGAGCCGGTCGGCCTCGACGACGCCGGTGGTGGAGCCGGCGACGTCGTACTCGTCGACGCCCAGCAGGCCCGGGTGCTCGGCCGTCTCGCCGCCCAGCAGGGCGGTGCCGGACTCGGCGCAGGCCATCGCGATGCCCTTGACGATGTCGGCGATGCGCTCGGGCACGACCTTGCCGGTGGCGATGTAGTCGGTGAGGAACAGGGGCTCGGCGCCGCAGACGACCAGGTCGTCCACGAGCATGCCCACGAGGTCGTAGCCGATGGTGTCGTGGACGTCCATGGCCTGCGCGATGGCGACCTTCGTGCCGACGCCGTCCGCGGACGTGGCCAGCAGCGGACGGTCGTACTTCTTGAGCGCCGAGGCGTCGAACAGGCCGGCGAAGCCGCCGATGCCGCCGACGACCTCGGGCCGGCGGGACTTCTCGACCCACTGCTTCATCAGCTCGACGGCGCGGTCGCCCTCGGCGACGGAGACGCCGGCGGCGGCGTAGCTGGACGGGGTCGTCATGGCAGCACCTTCAGCTCGGGGTTCGGCGTGCGGTCCTCGAGCAGGTGCTTGCCGATCAGGTCGTCCTCGGGGAGCGGGACCGGGTAGATGCCGTCGAAGCAGGCCCGGCACAGGTCGTCCTTGGGCACCTCGGTGGCCTCGATGAGCTCGTCGAGCTGACGTACGCCAGCGAGTCGGCGCCGATCGAGCGGCAGATCTCCTCGGTGGAGGCGCCGTTGGCGATGAGCTCGGCCCGCGAGGCGAAGTCGATGCCGTAGAAGCACGGCCACTTGACCGGCGGGCTGGAGATGCGGACGTGGACCTCGGCGGCGCCGGCCTCGCGCAGCATCCGCACGAGCGAGCGCTGGGTGTTGCCGCGCACGATCGAGTCGTCGACGACCACGAGCCGCTTGCCGGCGATGACGTCGCGCAGCGGGTTGAGCTTGAGCCGGATGCCCAGCTGGCGCAGCGTCTGCGAGGGCTGGATGAACGTGCGCCCGACGTAGGAGTTCTTCACCAGGCCGTGGCCGAAGGGGATGCCCGACTCCTCGGCGTAGCCGATCGCCGACGGGGTGCCCGACTCCGGGACGGGGATGACCAGGTCGGCCTCGACCGGGTTGGCCCGGGCCAGGCGGCGGCCGATCTCGACCCGGACGGTGTGGACCCGGCGGTCGGAGATGCGGGTGTCGGGGCGCGCCAGGTAGACGAACTCGAACAGGCAGCCCTTCGGCGCGGCCTCGGCGAAGCGCTCGCTGCGCACGCCGGCGGCGTCGATGGCGATGAACTCGCCCGGCTCGACCTCGCGGATGTAGGAGGCGCCGACGATGTCGAGGGCGGCGGTCTCGCTGGCGACGACCCAGCCGCTCTCCAGGCGGCCCAGCACGAGCGGCCGGATGCCCTGCGGGTCGCGGGCCGCGTACAGCGTCCCCTCGTCCATGAAGACGAGCGAGAACGCGCCGCGCAGCATCGGCAGCACCTCGAAGGCGGCCTGCTCGACGGTGCGGTCGGGGTAGGACGACAGCAGCGACGCCATGGCGCCGGTGTCGGACGTCTGCAGCTCGCCCTGACGGGCCGCGGAGCCGGTCTCGCGCTCGGCGAGCGTGGCGATGAGCTCGGCGGTGTTCGTCAGGTTGCCGTTGTGGGCCAGCGCGACCGAGCCGGTGGCGGTGGGCCGGAACGTCGGCTGGGCGTTCTGCCAGACGCTGGCGCCGGTGGTCGAGTAGCGCGAGTGGCCGATGGCGACGTCGCCCTGGAGCGACTCGAGGGTCGCCTCGTCGAACACCTGGGACACGAGTCCCATGTCCTTGTAGACGAGGATCTGCCGGCCGTTGCTCACCGCGATGCCCGCGGACTCCTGCCCGCGGTGCTGCAGGGCGTAGAGGCCGAAGTAGGTGAGCTTGGCGACCTCCTCACCGGGGGCCCAGACACCGAACACCCCACACGCGTCCTGGGGACCGCGGTCGTGGGGGTCGAGGTCGTGCGTCAGTCGTCCGTCTCCGCGAGGCACCCGACCAGTCTACGGGACGATCCGCGCCGTCCCGACCACCGGCGATGAACCCTCCGCTCCCCTAGGTTCGGCGTGACCCCGATCACACCCTCGAGGAGTCCCGATGTCCGTCCCGCCCGCCACCTTCGTCTTCGACCACCTGCGGCTGCGCGAGCAGGAGCGTCCGGACGCCCCGTGCTGGATCTACGAGGGGCGCACCTGGAGCTGGTCCGAGGCCGCCGACGGCGCCCGGCGGCTGGCCGGGGCGCTGCGCGCGGCGGGCGTCGAGCGCGGCGGCACCGTCGCCTTCCTGGACAAGAACAACCCGGCGATCATGCAGACGACGTACGCGTGCGCGCTGCTCGGGGCCAGGCAGGCCATCGTGAACTGGCGGCTGGCCGGCGACGAGCTCGACTACGTCGTCAACGACAGCGGCGCCACGATCCTGCTCGTGGGGCACGAGCTGCTCGAGACCGTCGCGCTCGTGCGCGACCGGCTGACGCACGTCGAGCGCGTCGTCGTGGTCGGCGGGCCGGACGACGAGTACGAGGCGCTGGTGGCGTCGGGCGAGCCGCTGGACCAGGACCCGGCGGTGACGCCTGAGACGTCGTCACCGTCATGTACAGCTCGGGCACCACCGGACGGCCCAAGGGCGTCATGCTCACCCAGCACAACCTGGTGCAGCACACGGCGCACGGCGGCGGCGAGGTCGAGTACGCCGAGGGCGACATGCTCATGGTGGCCATGCCGATGTTCCACGTCGGCGGCTCGTCGTACGCGTTCTTCGGGCCGGCGTCGGGCAGCCCGGCGTACGTCGTGCGCGAGGTCGAGGGGTCCCGCCTGGCCGCCGCGGTCATGGCCGGGTGCACGCACGCCTTCCTCGTGCCGGCGGTCGTGGCCGGGCTCATCCAGGCCGGGCCGGACGCGATGGGCCTGTTCAGCCGGCTCAAGGTGTTCAGCTACGGGGCCGCGCCCATGCCGCTGCCGGTCCTGCGCGCGGCGCTCGACGCCTGGCCGACGACGCACTTCATGCAGGTCTACGGCATGACCGAGATGTGCGGCGTCGCGACGATCCTGGACGACGCCGCCCACCGCGACGAGGCCCACCCCGAGCGGCTGGTCTCGGCCGGGCGGCCGATCGAGGGCGTCGAGCTGCGGGTGGTCGACCCGGCCACCGGGCGCGACGTCGAGCCCGGCACCGCCGGCGAGCTGTGGTGGCGCACCGAGCAGGCCACGCCGGGCTACCTCGGCCGTCCGGACGCCACGGCCGAGCTGTTCGCCGACGGCGGCTGGCTGCGCTCAGGCGACGTCGGCCGGGTCGACGACGGCGGCTTCGTCTACGTCGAGGACCGGATCAAGGACATGATCATCACCGGCGGCGAGAACGTGTACTCCCCCGAGGTCGAGCGCGTCCTGGCCGAGCACCCGGACGTGCTGGAGCTCGCGGTCATCGGCGTCCCGGACCCGAAGTGGGGCGAGGCGGTCAAGGCGGTCGTCGTGCTCAAGCAGGGCGCGTCGGCCACCGCCGACGACCTGCGCGCGTACGCCCGCGAGCGCCTGGCCCACTACAAGGTGCCGTCGAGCTTCGACGTCCTGGGCGAGCTGCCGCGCAACCCCTCGGGCAAGATCCTCAAGCGCGAGCTGCGCAAGCCGTACTGGAGCGAGTCCGGCCGCCAGGTCTGAGCAGCCTCCGCGGCGGCGCTCGGCGCGTTGCCACGGGACCGTCGCGCGTGTTCTGCTGGAGGGCATGGACGCACCGCACCGCACTGCCGTCCGTCGTCTCGGGGTCCTCACCGTCGTCGCGCTCGTCGCGAGCCTGCTGGCGGCCACCTCCGGCACGGCGTCGGCCGCCAGCCCCAAGACCCCGGGCCGCTTCACCGGCTACGCCTTCGACACCTGCGTGGCCCCGTCCAACGCGGTCATGGACGTGTGGCGCCTCACCTCCCCGTTCTCGGCCGTCGGCATCTACACGTCCGGCCGCGCCCGGGCCTGCCCCGAGAGCGCCCAGCCGAACCTGAGCCCGGGCTGGGTCCGCCGCCAGGCCGCCCTCGGCTGGCGCTTCCTGCCGATCCACGTCGGCCTGCAGGCGCCGTGCTTCAGCGGCAAGAAGTCGCGGATGGCGTCGAGCGCCCGCACCGCCCGCAACCAGGCGCGCGCCGAGGCGGACGAGGCCGTGGCCGCGGCCCGGCGCTACGGCTTCGGCGCCAAGAACGTCCTGTACCTGGACATCGAGTACTACAACCGGGCCAACCGCGCGTGCGACAACACGACGGTCGAGTTCATCGACGCCTGGAACGAGCGCGTCGCCAAGCGCGGCTACCGCGCCGGCCTCTACTCCAGCGCGTCCGCCGCGATCATGGCCGTCGACGAGGCCCGGCGCACGAAGCGCAAGGGCTTCGACCAGCCGTACCACCTGTGGTTCGCCTGGGAGAACAACCGGGCCGACGTCAACGGCGGCCAGTACCTCGCGGCGGCCGGCTGGCAGGGACGCCGCCTGCACCAGTACGACCTGGACCGCCGGGTCTCCTACGGCGGCAAGGCGATCAACATCGACCGCAACTTCCTCGTCACCGGCGGCGGCTCGCGCGCGACCCGCGACACGAAGGCCTGCGGGGTCCCGCTCACGCAGACCCGCTACCGCTCGCTCAAGCAGGGCGACCGGAACAAGCAGGTGAAGCTGCTGCGCTGCCTGCTGCGTCGCCAGGGCCTGGTCAAGTCGGTCAGCGGCACGTACTCGGCCGCCACGGCGCGCGCGGTCAACACCTACCGGCGCTCCAAGGGCTGGTCGGCCAACGGCCGCGTCTCGCGTCCGGTCTGGACGGCGCTGCTCGCCGAGGGCTCGACCGGCGGCGTGCTCAAGCGCGGCTCCACCGGCGAGAAGGTGTGGCGCCTGCAGCGATCGCTCAAGGCCGGCGGCGCCAGCGTGACGGTCAACGGCGTGTTCGACGCCCGCACGGCCGCCGCCGTCCAGCGGCTGCGCCAGCGCAACGGCCTGCCCGGCTACCAGACGGTGGACGCCGTGGTGTGGCGCAAGCTCCAGGCGGGCCGCCGGGTCTGACCCGCCGCCGTCCTCGTCGGCCGTCCCACCTCCGGGTGGGGCGGCCGTCGTCGTCTAGGACGACAGCGGCAGGTACGGCGACAGGTCCGAGCGCTCCCCCGACGCCGAGACCCGGGCGTCGGCCCAGGCCATGCGGCCGCGGGCCAGGGCGACCCAGGTGTCGGCGTCCATCTCGACCACGGCCGGCGGGGTGCCGCGCGTGTGCCGGGCACCCTCGATGCACTGCACCGCCGCGTACGGCGGCACCCGCACCTCGACGCTGCGTCCGGGCGCACGCTCG
>NZ_JBNFNZ010000058.1:0-8448 GCF_057364525.1 Aeromicrobium sp. PFPM2_SD2 | reverse complement strand
CTGCCGCAGGTCGCCGAGGCGTTCGGGTCCGGGCGTGTGCGGCTCGCGCACGTCCGCGAGCTCTCCTTCGCGCTCAAGCACGTCGGCCGCGACGTCGTCGTCGACGCCCAGCCCTGGCTGCTCGAGGTGGCCGAGCGCTGCGAGCCGGCCGAGCTGCGCCGCGTGGTGAAGGCCCTGCGCGAGGCGGTCTACCCCGACGAGCTCGACGAGGCCTGGGTCCGCGGCATGGAGCGCCAGGACGTCCGGCTGTCGCCGGTGCCCGAGGGGTGGCACCTGACGGGCTTCCTCGGCACCGAGACCGGGCCAAGCTCGACGTCGTGCTGCGCTCGCTCTCGGCCCCGCAGGGCGCCGACGACGACCGGACGACGGCCGAGCGCCGGGTCGACGGGCTCGACGAGCTGCTGACCGGCGTCCTCGAGCACGGGCTCCCGCAGGACCGCGGCGTCCGCCCGCACCTCACCGTCACCGCCGACCACGACACGCTGGCCCACGCCGCCGGCACGTCCGAGGCGCCCGGCACGCACCCGGGCCACCTGCACGGCTTCGGCTCGATCGGCAAGGAGCTGCTCGGCCTGCTGCTCTGCGGCTCGGACGCCACCGCGGTGCTCACCGACCGCCAGCACGCCGTGCTGGACGTGGGGCCGACCGTCCGGCTCGCCACCGCTGCGCAGCGCAAGGCGGTGAACGCCCGCCAGGGTGGCGAGTGCGCCGCCCCGCACTGCTCGGCTCCGGTCGTGCACGTGCACCACGTCGTCTGGCACAGCAAGGGCGGTCCGACCGACCTGGCGAACCTGATCGGCCTGTGCCCGCGCTGCCACCCGCTCGTCCACCGCGGCCTGCTGCACGTCGACCCGGTCGACCACCGCTTCACCGTCGGGTCCGGTGCGCCGGTGCTCGCCCGCCCGAGCCGCTACCTGCAGGCTCGCCGGGCCCGCGAGCGCGTCCGCCACCGACGTCCCGAGCCCTGGCTCAGCGGCTGAGATCACGCTCCGCCGACGGGCTCCAGGAACTCGAGCCGGTTGCCGAACGGGTCCGGCGCGTAGAAGCGGTCGTGCCCCGGGAACTCTCCGTCCCACGTCACCTCGACGCCGGCCGCACCGAGCCGGTCGGCCAGCGTGCGCAGACCGCTGACCAGGATCCCCGGGTGCGCCTTGCGGGCCGGTGCGAAGTCCTGCTCGACCCCAAGATGCACCTCGAGCCCGCCGCCGCGGAACCAGCATCCGCCCCGCGCCGCCAGCACCGGCGGCTTCTCCACCTCGTCCATGCCGAGGGCGCCGCCCCAGAAGGCGCGACACGCGTCCTCGCCGCTCGGCGGGATCGCGAGCTGGACGTGGTGGAGGCGCGCGAGCGTGAAGCTGGTCGAGGTCATGGACGGCATCGTTGCGCAGCACCGGATCATCGAATTCACGCTCAATCAAGTTGAGGGGAATGGACTCAACTTCGCTACGGTTGATCTCAGTGAGACCGAACCTCACCGAGGAGCACGCATGGACCTTTCCACCTTCACGACGCGCTCCCAGCAGGCGCTGGGAGCCGCGATCTCGGCCGCCGCCGCTGCGGGCAACCCCGCCGTGGAGCCGGCCCACGTCCTCGCCGCCCTGCTCGAGCAGGAAGGCGGCACCGCCGCCCCGCTCGTCCAGGCCGCCGGTGCGGACCCGCGCGCCGTCGCGCAGCAGCTCGCCACCGAGCTGGCGCTCCCTGCCGTCGGGCGTCCGGCGCCAGCGTCCAGACGCCCGGCCTGGCCCGCGCCACCCACGAGGTGCTGCAGCGCGCCACCGACCTGGCCAAGCAGCTCGGTGACGAGTTCGTCTCCACCGAGCACCTGGTCGTCGGCATCGCCACCGTCCAGTCCGCCGCCCGCACCGTGCTGGAGCGCGCCGGCCTCACCGCCGAGTCGCTGCAGGCCGCGTTCGAGGCCGTCCGCGGCAGCGCCCGCGTCACCAGCGCGGACGCCGAGGACACCTACCAGTCGCTGGAGAAGTACGGCGTCGACCTGACCGCCGCCGCCCGCGAGGGCAAGCTCGACCCGGTCATCGGCCGCGACAGCGAGATCCGCCGCGTCGTGCAGGTGCTCAGCCGCCGCACGAAGAACAACCCGGTGCTCATCGGCGAGCCCGGTGTCGGCAAGACCGCCGTCGTCGAGGGCCTGGCCCAGCGCATCGTCGCCGGGGACGTCCCGAGTCGCTGCGCGGTCGCCGGCTCATCTCGCTCGATCTGGGTGCCATGGTCGCCGGCGCGAAGTACCGCGGCGAGTTCGAGGAGCGGCTCAAGGCCGTCCTGGCCGAGATCAAGCAGTCCGAGGGCCAGGTCATCACCTTCATCGACGAGCTGCACACGGTCGTCGGCGCGGGTGCGTCCGGCGACGGCTCGATGGACGCGGGCAACATGCTCAAGCCGATGCTGGCCCGCGGCGAGCTGCGCATGATCGGTGCCACCACGCTCGACGAGTACCGCGAGAACATCGAGAAGGACCCGGCCCTGGAGCGCCGGTTCCAGCAGGTCTACGTCGCGAGCCGTCCGTCGAGGACACCATCGCCATCCTGCGCGGCCTCAAGGAGCGCTACGAGGCGCACCACAAGGTCGCCATCGCCGACTCCGCGCTCGTCGCGGCGGCCACGCTGTCGCACCGCTACATCCCGGGCCGCCAGCTGCCGGACAAGGCGATCGACCTGGTCGACGAGGCCGGCAGCCGCCTGCGCATGGAGATCGACTCCAGCCCGGTCGAGATCGACGAGCTCCGCCGCGCGGTCGACCGGCTGAAGATGGAGGAGCTGCACCTCTCCACCGAGGAGGACGAGGCGTCCAAGGAGCGGCTGGAGAAGCTGCGCGTCGAGCTGGCCGACAAGCAGGAGAACCTGCGGGCGCTGGAGCAGCGCTGGGAGTCCGAGAAGCAGCAGCTCAACGCCGTCGGCGAGATCAAGGAGCGCATCGACGAGGTGCGCGTCGCCGCCGAGAAGGCGCAGCGCGAGGGCGACATGGCCACCGCCAGCCGTCTGCTCTACTCCGAGATCCCGCAGATGGAGAAGCAGCTGGAGCAGGCGCAGGCCGCCGAGCGCAGCAACGACGACCTCATGGTGCGCGAGGAGGTCGGGTCCGACGAGATCGCCGAGGTGGTCGCGTCCTGGACCGGCATCCCGACCGGGCGCCTGCTCGAGGGCGAGAGCGGCAAGCTGCTGCGCATGGAGGACGAGATCGGCCGCCGGCTGATCGGCCAGAAGGCCGCCGTCACCGCCGTCTCGGACGCCGTGCGCCGCTCGCGGGCCGGCATCTCCGACCCGGACCGTCCGACCGGCTCGTTCCTGTTCCTCGGCCCCACCGGCGTCGGCAAGACCGAGCTGGCCAAGGCGCTCGCGGACTTCCTGTTCGACGACGAGCGGGCGATCGTCCGCATCGACATGAGCGAGTACAGCGAGAAGCACGCCGTCTCGCGGCTGGTCGGCGCGCCTCCGGGCTACGTCGGCTACGACGAGGGCGGCCAGCTCACCGAGGCCGTGCGGCGTCGTCCGTACTCCGTCGTGCTGCTGGACGAGGTCGAGAAGGCCCACCCCGAGGTCTTCGACATCCTGCTGCAGGTGCTCGACGACGGACGCCTCACCGACGGCCAGGGCCGCACGGTCGACTTCCGCAACACGATCATCATCCTGACGTCGAACCTCGGCTCGTCGTTCCTGGTCGACCCGGCCCTGGACGACAAGGCCAAGCGCGACGCGGTCATGGACGTCGTGCGGGTCTCGTTCAAGCCGGAGTTCCTCAACCGCCTCGACGAGGTCGTCATGTTCGACCCGCTGGGCACCGAGGAGCTGACCCGCATCGTCGACCTGCAGATCGACGCGCTGGCGCACCGGCTCACCAACCGGCGCATCACGCTCGAGGTCACCGACGCGGCCAAGGAGTGGCTCGCGCTCACCGGCTGGGACCCGGCCTACGGCGCCCGTCCGCTGCGCCGCCTGGTGCAGCAGGCGATCGGCGACCGGCTCGCCCGGGCCCTGCTGGCCGGTGACGTCCGCGACGGCCAGACCGTCAAGGTCGACCGGACGCCGGACGCCGACGAGCTCAGCGTCACCCCGGCCTGACCGGACGACGACGGCCCCTCCCCGATACCCGCGGGGAGGGGCCGTTCCGCGTCCAAGGCCACCCGGACCGGCGTGCCCTCGGCCATGGCACGCGTGATCGCGGCCACCCCGGCGGGGCCGTGGTTACGCGCCCGTAGGATGGGCCACCACTGGTCGGGAGAGCGAAAGGGAGGGCCTTCGTGCGCATCGCCCTGCTCTCCTACCGCAGCAAGGAGCACGGCGGCGGCCAGGGCGTCTACGTCCGGCACCTCGCGAAGGGCCTGGCCGACCTCGGCCACGACGTCGAGCTGCTGAGCGGTCCGCCGTACCCCGAGACGCTCGACCCGCGGGTCACGCTCACCGAGCTGCCGAGCCTGGACCTGTACCGCGAGCCCGACCCGTTCCGCACCCCGCGGCTGAGCGAGTTCACCAGCTGGATCGACGTCCTGGAGTACCTGCTCACCAAGACCGGACGCTTCTCCGAGCCGCTCACGTTCAGCCTGCGCGTCGCCCGCCACCTGCGGAGGCACCCGGACGTCGACGTCGTCCACGACAACCAGGGCCTCGGCTACGGCATGCTCGCGATCCAGCGCCGCCTGCCGCTGGTGACGACGATCCACCACCCGATCACCCGCGACCTGCGCGTCGAGCTGGCCTCCGCGAGTGGCTTCAAGCAGCGCTTCGGCCTGCGCCGGTTCTACTCCTTCCTGCCCATGCAGAAGCGCGTCGCCCGCCGGCTGAAGGTCGTCCTGGGGGTCTCCGGCGTCTCGGCCGACGACACCGCCGCCGACTTCCGCATGAGCCGCTCGCGCATCACCGTCGTCCCGCTCGGCGTCGACACCGACCTGTACGCGCCGTCCGCCGCCGAGCGGCGCGTCCCCGGCCGGTCGTCGCCGTCGCGAGCGCCGACAAGCCACTCAAGGGCGTCCCGGTGCTGATCGAGGCGCTGGCCAAGCTCCGCACCGAGCGCCCGGACGTCCACCTCGAGCTCGTCTGCCGGCTCGAGCCCGGTGGCGAGAGCGAGCGGCGCATCGCCGAGCTCGGCCTCGAGGACGTCGTCCGCACCGTCAGCGGGGTCAGCGACGCCGAGATCGCCGCCCTGCTCGCGTCGGCCGAGGTCATGGCCGTGCCGTCGATGTACGAGGGGTTCTCGCTGCCCACCGTCGAGGCGCTCTCGTGCGGCACCCCGGTGGTGGCCAGCGACGCCGGCGCCCTGCCCGAGGTGGTCGGCCGCGACGGCGACGCCGGCGTGCTCGTCCCGCCCGGCGACGTCGACGCGCTCGTCGCCGCGCTGGGCCGGCTGCTGGACGACCCGCAGGAGCGCGCCCGCATGGGTGCCGCCGGACGGGCGCGAGCCCTGGCCCGGTTTCAGCTGGACCGCCGTCGCGCGCGCGCGACGGTCGAGACGTACGAGGCGGCCATCGGGCTGCACCAGGAGGAGACCCGTGCTCACCGTTGACTTCGACCGCCTCGGCGTCGGCCCCGGCACCCGCTTCATCGACGTCGGTGCCGGCGCGGGCCGCCACTCCTACGAGGCGCTGCGCCGCGGCGCGGACGTCGTCGCGTTCGACCTGGACGCCGAGGAGCTCAAGGGCGTCGAGGAGATGTTCGGCGCGCTCGAGGTCGCCGGCGAGGTGCCGGCGACCGGCACCGCCGTCGTGCAGCCCGGCACGATCCTCGACATGCCGTACGCGGACGCATCGTTCGACGTCGTCCTGGCCTCGGAGATCCTCGAGCACGTCCCCGAGGACGACCAGGCGATCAGCGAGCTCGTGCGCATCCTGCGCCCGGGCGGCGTCCTGGCCGTCACGGTGCCGCGCTGGCTGCCCGAGCGGATCTGCTGGGCGCTCTCGGACGAGTACCACGCCAACGAGGGCGGCCACATCCGCATCTACAAGGCCGACGAGCTGCGGGCCAAGGTGCGTGACGCCGGCATGGTGCCCACGTTCCAGCACCACGCGCACGCGCTGCACTCGCCGTACTGGTGGCTCAAGTGCGCGGTCGGCGTGAACCGCGAGGACAGCCGGCTCGTGCAGGCGTACCACCGTCTGCTCGTGTGGGACATGATGAAGGCGCCCAAGGCGACCCGTCTGGCCGAGAAGGCGCTCGACCCGCTCGTCGGCAAGAGCGTCGCCCTGTACTTCCGGAAGCCCGCCTGAGCATGCCCCTGCCCGAGGTGCCCGGCGTCCTGACCGCGGAGCAGTGCGCCGCCAGTGGTGACTGGATCGCCTCGGTCCAGCTGCCCAGCGGGGCGATCCCGTGGTTCCCGGGCGGCCACGTCGACCCGTGGGACCACGTCCAGGCCGCCATGGGCCTGACCGTCACCGGCCACCTCGAGGAGGCGGCCCGGGCGTACGACTGGCTCGCGGCGACCCAGGCCGACGACGGCACGTGGGCGGCCAAGTACGTCGACGGCGCGGTCGTCGAGGACCACGTGGACGCCAACTTCTGCGCGTACGTCGCGGTCGGGGCCCTGCACCACCACCGGGTCACCGGCGACGACGCCGTGCTCGCCCGCACCTGGCCGGTCGTCCGTGCCGCCCTCGACGCCGTCCTGACCCTGCAGGCCGACGACGGCACGGTCCGCTGGGCCCGCTCGGCCGACGGCAGCGTCGCCGACGAGTCGCTGCTGACCGGCAACGCGTCCATCCACATGAGCCTGCGCTGCGCGATCGCGCTGGCGGCCGTCGTCGGCGCGACGTGCCGGCCTGGCGGGACGCCGCCGCGCGCCTGCGCCACGCCCTCGACGAGCACCCCGAGCGGTTCTCGCCGCGCGGGCGCCACGCGATGGACTGGTACTACCCGGTGCTCGGCGGCGCGCTGCGCCCCGACGACGCCAGCGTCCTGCTCGACAAGCGGTGGGACGAGTTCGTCGTCGACGGCCTGGGCATCCGCTGCGTCCACGACCACCCGTGGGTCACCGGCGCCGAGACGTGCGAGCTCGTGCTGGCCCTGGACGCCGCCGGCCGCGGTGACGACGCCCGGACGATGCTCGCCGCGATGCAGCACCTGCGCGACGACGACGGCTCGTACTGGACCGGGCTCGTCTACGCCGACGGCAAGCGCTGGCCGGTCGAGACGTCCACGTGGACCGCGGCCACCGTGCTGCTGGCCGCCGACGCGCTGAGCCGCACCACCGGTGCGAACGGACTGTTCCGCGGCGAGGGCCTCGCCGCTCCCGCCCCCGGCGAGGGACTCGCCGCCGCTCACCCCGAGGAGACCTGCTCGTGCCTGGCCTCGTGACCTTCCCGACCGACCTCGCCGGCCTCGTCGCCCGCGTCAAGGGCTTCATGCCCGAGGACGAGGGCCTGGCGCTGCACGCCGCCGCCCAGCGGTACGTCCGCGGCGGCGTCGCCGTCGAGATCGGCTCCTACTGCGGCAAGTCGACCGTCTACCTGGGCCACGGCGCCCGGCAGTTCGGCGGCACCGTGGTGACGGTCGACCACCACCGCGGCTCCGAGGAGCACCAGGTCGGCTGGGAGTACCACGACACCGAGCTCGTCGGCGCCGACGGACGCTTCGACACCCTCCCGCTGCTGCGCCGCACCCTGGCCGACGCCGACCTCGAGGACGTCGTGACGCCGGTCGTCGGACGCTCCGTCGACGTCGCCCGCTGGTGGCGCACGCCGCTCGACCTCGTCTTCGTCGACGGGGGCCACACCGACGAGCACGCGCAGAACGACCTGCACGGCTGGGCGCCGTGGGTGAAGGTCGGCGGGGCACTCGTCATTCACGACGTCTTCCCCGACCCCGCGGACGGCGGCCAGGCCCCGTACCGCATCTACCGCGAGGCGCTGGACTCCGGCGAGTTCACCGAGGCGTCGGTGACCGGCTCGCTGCGCGTGCTGGAGCGCACGCAGGAGCCGGCGCTTGCCCGGCCATGATGGGATGAACCGGTGAACGCCAAGCCCCTGCCCCGTCCGCCGAAGGTCACCGTCGCCTGCCTGTTCATCGGCCTGACCTGCGCGTTCATGCTGCTGCAGTTCATCTCCGCGCTGTCGCAGTGGGGCTCGATCGAGCTGCAGGAGCAGGTCGCCGAGGGCCTGGACGCCGTGCCCGGCGGCAGCGACATCAGCGTCGACACCGCGCTGGGCTGGTTGCGGCTGCTGGTCAACGGCCTGGCCGTGCTCGCGGCGGCCGGCATCGTGCTGGCGGTCTACGCCGCGCGCGGGCACCAGGTGTCGCGGGTCCTGCTGACGGTGCTCGCCGTGCTGCTCGCGCTGGTGTTCGTGGGCAGCGGCGTGCTCGGCCTGCTGCCCGCCGCCTTCGCGCTCGGCTGCGCGTTCTACCTGTGGTCCGCGGAGGCCCGCACGTTCTACGACGCCCGCAACGGGCGCGCCGTCGTGGACCTGCAGCCCCGGCGTCCCGACCCCGTTCGCGCCGACCGGTGCCGCCG
>NZ_JBNFNZ010000057.1:0-8484 GCF_057364525.1 Aeromicrobium sp. PFPM2_SD2 | reverse complement strand
GTCGCCGACCTCGGGCTGGAGCCGGAGGTGGCCGCGCTGCTGACCGGCACGGCCGAGGTGCCACGAACGCGGTCGTGCTCGTGCGCGGCCGGGTCCTCGTCCTGAACCACCGGCCGGCGTCCAGCCGCGGCGCCGGCATCGGCTCGGTGACGACGATGCGCGACCGCACCGAGGTCGTGGCCGTGCAGAACCAGCTCAGCTCGAACCTGTCGATCACCGACACCCTGCGCGCCCAGACCCACGAGTTCGCCAACCAGCTGCACACCATCTCCGGGCTCGTGCAGCTCGGCGAGTACGACGAGGTGCGCACGCTCGTGGGCACCCTGAGCCGGCGTCGGGCCGAGACGGACGCCGCCGTGGCCGAACGCGTCCGCGACCCGGCCGTCGCCGCGCTGCTGGTGGCCAAGTCGAGCCTGGCCGCGGAGGCGGGGGTGGCGCTCGAGCTCGACCGCTCGTCCTCGCTGCCGGCCCTGGCGCCCGTGGACTCCGCCGACCTCACCACGGTGCTGGGCAACCTCGTCGACAACGCGGTGGACGCCTGCCGCGGACGCGCCGGGGCGACCGTCACCGTCCACCTGGCCGCGACGGACGAGCGCGTCGTGCTCGAGGTGCACGACGACGGACCCGGCGTGCCGGCCGAGCTGCGCGAGTCAGTGTTCGTGCGCGGGTTCAGCACCAAGCCGGACGTGCCGGGGGGCCGCGGCATCGGCCTGCCGCTGGTGCGCATGATCTGCACCGAGCGCGGCGGCAGCGTCACCCTGGCCGACCCGGGCGACGGCCGCGACGGCGCTACCTTCAGGGTGGAGCTGCCGCGCGACGCGGCCCGACCCCAGGAGCGCTGATGGACGTCCTCGTCGTCGACGACGACTTCATGGTCGCGCGCGTCCACGCCCGGTTCGTGGAGCGCACCGAGGGGTTCCGCGTCGTCGCCGTCGCCCACACCGGCGAGGAGGCGCTGCGGCTCGCGGCCGAGCACGACCCCGACCTCGTCCTGCTCGACGTCCACCTGCCCGACGTCTCCGGCGTCGAGGTGCTGCGGCGGATGCGCGCCGAGGGCGTCCGCGCCGGCGTCGTCATGGTGACGGCCGAGCGCGACGCCGAGGTGGTGCGCGAGGCCCTGCACGGCGGCGCCATGCAGTACCTGGTCAAGCCGTTCGAGCAGGACGACCTCGCCCGCCGGCTGGAGAGCGTCCGCGACGCCATGCAGGCGCTCGACGCCGGCCCGGTCGACCAGCGCACGATCGACCGCGCGTTCGTCGCGGCCGCCCCGTCGCCGACCCCGGCCGGCCCCACCCGGCGCCTCAGCCCGGAGACCACGGCCCTCGTGCTGGAGGCACTGCGCCGCCACGACGACGTCTCGGCGTCCGAGTGCGGCGAGGAGATCGGCATCTCCCGCGTCAGCGCCCGCCGCTACCTGGAGCAGCTGGTGACGGAGGGACGGGCGGTGGTGCGTCTGGCCTACGGACGCGCCGGACGGCCGGAGCGGCGCTACTCACGCCCGTGAGGTCTCGCGCGCCCACGGTTCAACCGGCTCAGGGAGCGCTAGGCAGGCACGAGGGGGCGCAGCTTCACGTGTCTGGCGTGGCGCAGGGGTCGCTGCTGTGGGTCGATGCGTGGTGGTGGGACGACCTCCACGACTCCGTCGTCGGCGAGGCGGGCTGTCCAGTCGCTGTCGTGGAGCAGGTGGTGATGCTGGAAGCAGAAGAGGGCACCGTTGTCGAGGCTGGTCTCACCGCCCTCGCTCCAGGGTCTGAGGTGGTGGGCCTCGCACCAGGCGGGTGGCCGGTCGCAGCCCTTCCACGAGCAGCCGCCGTCTCGTTTCGCGAGGGCGATGCGCTGGTTCCGGTCGTGGAGCCGGTCGGCACGGCCGAGGTCGAGCACCGGGGAGTCGCCGTTCAGCACGACGGGGAGGATGCCGGCGTTGCAGGCCAGCCGGCGGGCCTGGCTGGCGCTGAGGTCGCAACCGGTGGAGAGCGTGGCCCGGGAGACCCGCTGCTGCAGGTCGTCGAGATCGATGTTGACCGTCACGGTGGCGGCGAGTCCGCCGGCCTGCGGGAACGCGTCCTGCGGCAGGTGCTCGATCAGCTCGCAGAACGCCTGACCCATGCGGCGGGGGTGGTCGAGCCGGCCGATCTCGGCGTCCGAGTGATCGCCGTCGACGTCCCGGAACAGGGCATCCAGGCGTCTGGGTGCGGACAAACCTTCCAGCACCGTGCGCAGCATGTCGGCCTGGACGTCCGGAAGAGCGCCGCGCACCCAGGTCGGCCCGTCGCCGCGGGGCGTGAACATCACGTGCGTCTCGTCCCACGCCTGCTTCTCCTGACGCTCGAGCTGCTCACCGATCACCTCGTCCGCAGCGAGCGGGTCGACCACCTCCACGATCCGATTCGCCAGCCGGCGCAGGTCGTCGGCCCCGAACTCGGACGCGTGCTGCAGGAGGGTCGCCTCGGCGTCGTCGTGCTGCTCGGCCACGAACCACTCCGGCAGCCGGTCCAGCGCGGTCAGGATGATCGACGCCTGCTCGGTCGACACCTCGCCGCTGGACCAAGCCTCGCGGGTCGCCAGGCCTCGGGTCGCGTCGAGACGCGAGAGCTTCACGATCCGCGACGCCTCACGTCGCGCAATCCCGGTCTGGCTCGCCAGCCACGCCACGGTGGAGGCATTGCCGTCCTCACGGGGCAGCGCACGGTCCTCGGCGGCGCCGGTCAGACGAGTCACCGACGACTGCAGACCGGAGATTGCCTGCTGCGAGGCCGCCAGCACCTCACGGATCTCGGCATCGGTCAGCTGCCAAGGCTCGAGCGCACGCGTGTCGTCCAGCAACCCCTCCAGCTCGTCGATCAGCATCCGAGACCCCCGTGTCGAACGTTTGTTCTATCCTACCTCGCGGGCCCGACAGGAACCACCCGAAATCCCCAGCATTCCAAAAGTTTCTTCGCTCGATCTGCTCCTCTCGACAGTCCCAAGGAGTGAGCTCGGGCGAGCCGACAAGGCGAGGTGCGCATCCACCCAACCCGTCGTCATCAGCCTCTCGGGCGACCAACCACCCAAGGCTCGAGGAACGAGGCTCGGGCGAGCCGACAGATCGAGGGGCGCACCCCCTCGTCATCTGCCCCTCCGGTGACCAACCACCCAAGGCTCGAGGAACGAGGCTCGGCCCCACTCCCGTGACGCTCCCGGCCGTGCGGGCGTAGCCTCGTCCAGCCCGTCCATGCCAGGAGGAACGTTGAACGGACTCGAGGTCACCGTCGTGCTGGGCGTCGCCGTGCTGGCGGGGACCGTGCTCGCCACCCGGCTGCACGTCGCGGCACCGCTGGTCCTGCTCGTCATCGGGCTGCTGCTCGGTCTCGTGCCCGAGCTGCGCGAGGTCGAGCTGCCGCCGGACGTCGTCCTGCTGCTGTTCCTGCCGGTCATGCTGTTCTGGGAGAGCCTCACGACGTCGTTGCGCGCGATCCGTCGCGCCTTCCGCGGCATCCTCATCATGAGCACCCTCATGGTCGTCGCCACCGCGCTCGGCGTCGCGGCCCTGGCCCACTGGATGGGCATGCCGTGGGACGCGGCGCTCGTGCTCGGCGCCGCCGTCGCTCCCCCGGACGCGACCGCGGTGGCCGCCCTCGGACGCACGCTGCCGCGGCGTCACTTCATGATCCTCAAGGCCGAGAGCCTGACCAACGACGGCACCGCCCTCGTGGTCTACGCCGTCGCTGTGGGCCTCGCCGGAGGCGGTCACGTCACGACGATCGAGGTCACCGAGGTCGTGCTGCGCTCCTACGTCGGCGGCATCCTTGCCGGCGCGGTGGTCGCCGCCCTCGGCTGCGCGGTCATGCGCTGGGTGCGCGAGACGCTGCCGCTCAACCTCACGCTGCTCATCGTCCCGTTCGCCGCGTACCTGCTGGCCGAGTCGTTCGAGGCGTCCGGCGTGCTCGCGGTCGTGGTGGCCGGCCTGACGATCGCGTACGTGTCCAGCCACGTGAGCACCCCGGCCTCGCGCCGGCAGACGGAGTGGACGTGGCCGCTGGGCTCCTACGTGCTGAACGCGGCGCTGTTCGTGCTCATCGGCCTCGAGGTCCAGGTCGTCGTCCACGACGCCGAGCTCGGGCACGTGGCCCGGCTCCTGGCCACGATCGTCGTGGTGTGGGTCGGCATGCTCGTGGTCCGCTTCTGCTTCCAGACGCTGACGTCATGGTCATCCGCCTGCTCGACCGGCGCCCGTCCCAGCGACTGCGCCGCACCACGGCCCGCAGCCGGGTCGTGACGGCGGTGGCCGGCTTCCGCGGCGCCGTGTCGCTGGCCATCGCGCTCTCGGTGCCGGCGACCCTGGCGGACGGGTCGCCGTTCCCCGGCCGCGAGGACGTCGTCATCGTGACCGCCGGCGTCATCCTGCTGACGCTGCTGGTCCAGGGCCCGCTGCTCCCGGTGGTCGTCCGGTGGGCGAACCTGCCCGACGACACGTCGCCGCAGGAGGAGCGGGTCCTGGCCGAGCGCGAGCTCAGCAAGGCGGCCGCGGACGCCATGGACGACCTGGTCGAGCAGCTCGGCACCAGCGACGCGGCGCACGAGCGCGTCCGCCGCGAGCACGCCGAGCACCTGGCGTCGGTGGACGCCCACGACCCCGCGACCGAGCGCTCGCTGTTCGCCGAGCCCGACGACTACGCACGGCTGCGCCTGGCGCTCATCGAGCGCAAGCGCGACGCCCTGTGGCGCCTGCGGGCCGAGGGCACCGTCGACGACGAGGTGGTCCGCGAGATCCGCACCCGTCTGGACGTCGAGGAGCTGCGCCTCACCGGCATCGAGCCGCTGGAGTAGGGCGCGCGCCTCGCCGCGTCGGGGACCCGGCGTCGCCCGGGCCGTGCAAGCGTCGTGTCAGGCCGGTGCAAGGGCCGTCCCGCACGGTGGGTGGTGACCGTCACCGACCGCCCCGAAGGACCCTCATGAACCACCGCTCCCGCCGCGTCGCCCTCGCCGTCGCCGGTACCGCTCTCGCCCTCACCGGCGCCCTGTCGGCGTGCGGCGGCTCGGACGAGTCCCCCACCTCCTCGCCGGTGAGCGCCGAGGAGGCCCAGGACGACCTGAACGACATCGCCGCGGACGCCGGCGTCCCCGAGGAGTGCGCGGACACGTTCCCGCTCGCCGTGACCAAGCCGGACGCCTCGTCGCTGGAGCTCGTCCCGAGCGACTGGCCCGAGCCGCCGGCCGGCGCCGTCCTGTGTGCGACGAGCTCGATCATGGACGGCGGCCAGGAGTCGCTGGACTACGCGAGCGACGCCTCCGCCGACGAGGTCCTGGCCGCGTACGAGTCGGCGCTGGCCGCGTACGACCCGATCGTCGAGGACCGGGGCGCCGGGACGTCGCTGTTCGGCGAGAAGGACGGCACCGCCGTCCAGGTCACGCCGCAGGACGGCGGGTTCACCGTCTTCCTGGCGACCAGCTGATCCGGCCCGGACGACGACGGCCGGGACCCCACGGGGTCCCGGCCGTCCTGGTCTCAGCCGGCGCTCACTCGCGACGCTGGATCGGGAAGAGGATCGCCTCGCGGATGCCGACGCCCTGCAGCAGCATCACCAGGCGGTCGACACCGAGCCCCAGGCCGCCGGCGGGCGGCATGCCGAACTCGAGCGCCCGCAGGAAGTCCTCGTCGACGTCCATGGCCTCGGGGTCGCCGGCCGCGGCCATGCGCGCCTGCTCCTCGAGCCGCTCGCGCTGGACGACCGGGTCGTTGAGCTCGGAGTAGGCCGGGGCCAGCTCGACGCCGTTGATGATGAGGTCCCACGCCTCGACCAGGCCGGGCTTCGTGCGGTGCCGCTTGGCCAGCGGGCGCACCGACTCGGGGTAGTCGCGCACGAACGTGGGCTGGACGAGGGTGTGCTCGACGAGCTTCTCGTACAGCTCCAGCACGATCTCGCCGGCGTCCCAGCCCTCGCGCAGCGCGACCTCGTGCTGCGCGGCGAGCGCGACGAGCGTCTCGACGGAGGTGTCGACGTCCACCGGCTGGCCGACCGCCTCGGAGACGAGCTCGTGCACGGTGGCGTGGCGCCACTCGGCCTCCAGGTCGATCTGCGAGCCGTCGCGGCCCGGGACGACCGTCCGGCCCACCGCGCGGGCGGCGTTGAGCACCAGGTCGCGCGTCAGCTCGGCCATCGTGTCGTAGGAGCCGTACGCCTCGTACGCCTCGAGCATCATGAACTCGGGGTTGTGCGTGTTGTCGACGCCCTCGTTGCGGAAGGTCTTGCCGATCTCGTAGACCCGGTCGACGCCGCCGACGAGCGCACGCTTGAGGTGCAGCTCGAGCGCGATGCGCAGCAGGGCGTCCTCGTCGTAGGCGTTGACGTGGGTCGCGAACGGACGCGCCGCGGCGCGCCGTTGGTGTGCTGCAGCACGGGCGTCTCGACCTCGACGTAGTCGCGGCCGTCGAGCGTGGCGCGCAACGACTGCAGCACCTTCGCCTTGGCGCGGACGTTGTCGCGGGCCTCCGGCCGCACGATGAGGTCGACGTAGCGCATGCGGGCGCGCGCCTCGTCCGACAGCGGCTTGTGCTCGACCGGCAGCGGACGCATGGTCTTGGCCGCGATCTGCCACGACGTCGCGGCGACGCTCAGCTCACCACGGCGGCTGGTGATGACCTCGCCGGTGACGGCCAGGTGGTCGCCGATGTCGACGAGCGCCTTGAAGTCGGCCAGCGACTGCTCGCCGACGTCGGCCAGCGACAGCATCGCCTGCAGCTCGGTGCCGTCGCCCTCGCGCAGCCGGACGAAGCAGAGCTTGCCGGTGTTGCGCAGGAAGATGACGCGCCCGGCGACCGACACGGTCTCGCCCGTGCGGACGTCCGCCCCCAGGGCCTCGGCGTCGTGGGTCGTGACGACCTCGCGCAGCGTGTGGGTGCGGCCGACCGTCACGGGGTACGGGTCGACCCCGGCGTCCAGCAGGCGCTGACGCTTCTCGCGCCGGATGCGGATCTGCTCGGGAAGGTCGTCCTCGTCGGGCACGGTCGTCGCGTCGCTCACGAGGCCCGAGTCTAGTGGCGCGACGCCGGGCGTCGTGCCGCGCGGGTCAGCGTCCGTTCAGGTCGCGCAGGCGCACCTGCTGGGCGAACAGCATCCGGCGCAGACGGGCGGCCTCGGACTCGGGGATCTCGAAGTGGACGACGAGCTCCGTGCGGTCCTCGACCTCGCGCACGGGGGCGCTGTCGGAGACCCGCGCCGGCAGGTCGTAGGAGTCGTCCCCGATGGTGAACGTCGCCTGCAGCCTGGTGTTGGCCTTGAGGTCCTCGAACCGGGCGGTCGGCACCGAGACGCACGCGGCGGCCTCGCTGAGGTCGACCAGCCAGCCGCTGATGTCGGCGACGTCCGGCGTCGGGTCGATCGGGCGCTCGGCGACGAAGGCGAGCGCGATGCCGGCCGAGACGGGGACGCGGACGAAGGCGCGGCGCTGCTGGCGCGAGGCCGGCCCGGTGATCGCCAGCTCCCAGACGTCCAGGTTGTTGTCGGCGCGACGCTCGTTCAGCCTCACCGGCAGGCTCATGACACCGCGGTCGGCGGGCCACATCACGGTGAGCCCCTCGGGCCGCAGGCCGATGCCGGACTCGCCGTCGACCGGACGCGGCACGACGACGACGGAGCCGCTGACGTCCTCCACCCGCGTCGGCAGCTCCTTGCCGGACAGGTCACGGACGGTGACCAGCTGGTTGACCTCGGGCAAGGGCGATCCGTCGACCATCGCGAGCTCCTTCGTGTGCGCGGCATCCTGCCTGATCGGCACGTGGTGTGCCGACGCAACCACCATTGCTAACACGTATCGGCGGCTCCCGCCCGAAGATGCGCGAAAGTGTCGGCAACCCGACACGGCCGGACGCGACGTGGTCCGGCTCCCTAGGCTGGCGCCGTGACCCGGCTCCTCGACGCCTTCCGTGGACGCGACAAGGCCTCCGCCGCCCTGCTCCTGCTGGCCACCCTGGCGGCGATCACCTGGGCCAACTCGCCGTTCGGCGACTCGTACACGGCCTTCTGGCACACCCACGTGGGCCTCATGGCCGGCGACTGGTCGCTCGGGCTGGACCTGCACGCGCTGGTCAACGACGCGCTCATGGCGATCTTCTTCTTCACCGTGGGCCTGGAGGTCAAGCGCGAGCTGACCATCGGCGAGCTGACCGAGCGCAGCCGGGCGGTCGTGCCGATCGTCGCCGCCGTCGCTGGGCTCGTCGTGCCCGCGCTGCTGTTCTGGGCGGTGAACGCGGGCACGGACGCGGCGCACGCCTGGGGCGTCGTCATCTCCACCGACACCGCGTTCCTGCTGGGGGCGCTGGCGATCATCGGCCCCAGCCACCCGGCGCGGCTGCGGCTGTTCCTGCTGACCCTGGCAGTCGTGGACGACATCGGCGCCCTGGCGGCGATCGCGCTGTTCTACGGCGACGACCTGCGGCTCGGCCCGCTCGCGGTGGCCGCGGCGCTCGTCGTGGCCCTGCTGCTGGTGCGCCGGCTGCCGGTCGAC
>NZ_JBNFNZ010000056.1:0-8552 GCF_057364525.1 Aeromicrobium sp. PFPM2_SD2 | reverse complement strand
ACTGCCTGGGCCTGGGCATCCCCTTCGTGGTGGCCGCGGTCGCGTTCGCGCGCTTCACCCGCGCGCTGCGCTGGTTCAAGCGCCACCAGCGCGTCGTGGGCCTGGTCGGCGGGGCGCTGCTGGTGGCGATGGGCGTCCTGCTCGTCAGCGGCCTGTGGGACGGCATGGTCGACGAGATGCGCGGCTGGATCAGTGGAACGGAGCTGCCCCTGTGAGCGAGAAGGGCGACAAGAACGCCGACCGGAGGCTGGCCTCGGAGCTCGGCGGGCGCGAGATGCTGCGCTGGCTGTGGCGCCAGATCACCTCGATGCGCACGGCGCTGTTCCTGCTGCTGCTGCTGGCCATCGCGGCCGTCCCGGGCTCGCTCATCCCGCAGCGCGGGGTGGACGCGCAGGCCGTGCAGTCGTACTTCGCGCGCAACCCCAAGCTCGCCCCGGTGCTGGACGACCTGGGCTTCTTCAGCGTCTACACGTCGCCGTGGTTCAGCGCCATCTACCTGCTGCTCATGGTCTCGTTGGTGGGCTGCATCATCCCGCGCGCCATCGTCTACGCGAAGGCGCTGCGGGCGCGTCCGCCCAGGGCGCCGCGCAACCTCCTGCGGCTGCCCGTCTCGACCTCGTTGGAGACCGACGCCTCGCTCGACGAGGTCGTCGCCGCCGCCCGCGGGGCGCTGCGCGGCCACCGGGTCGACGTGGTCGCCGACGACCAGGTCGCCGAGGTGCGCGCCGAGAAGGGCTACCTGCGCGAGGCCGGCAACCTGGTCTTCCACGTCAGCCTGGTCGTGGTGCTGGTCGGCGTCGCCGCCGGCGCCCTGCTCGGCTACCGCGGCTCGGCCGTCGTGGTCGAGGGCACCGGGTTCTCCAACAGCCTGACCCAGTACGACGAGTTCTCCTCCGGGTCCTGGTTCGAGGCCCACGACCTGCCGCCGTTCTCGCTGCAGATGGACGACGTCACCGCCAAGTTCCAGACCACCGGCGAGCAGCGCGGCGCGCCGCGGATGTTCCGTGCCCGCGGCGAGTACACGGCGCCCGACGGCGAGAGCGGCGACTTCGACATCCAGGTCAACCACCCGCTGAGCGTCGACGGCACGGACGTCTTCCTCGTGGGCCAGGGCTACGCCCCCGTGGTCAAGGTGACCGACCCGCAGGGCAACGTCGCCTTCGACGGGCCGGTCCCGTTCCTGCCCGAGGACCCCACCTACACGTCCAGCGGTGTCGTGAAGGTGCCCGACGCCCAGCCGTACCAGATCGGCTTCCAGGGCTTCTTCCTGCCGACGGCCGTCACCACCGGCGACGACGAGGCGTCGGTCTCGATCTTCCCGGCGGCGGCGAACCCGATCCTCGGCCTGTTCGCCTGGACCGGCGACCTCGGCCTGGACGACGGCGTCCCGCAGTCGGTGTACGTCCTGGACAAGGACGATATGACGCAGGTGAAGAACGAGGACGGCAGCAACTTCCGCATCTCGCTGAGCCCGGGCCAGGAGCAGGTGCTGCCCGACGGCACGCGGATCGAGTTCGTCGAGCTGCGCCAGTTCGCCCGGCTGCAGATCGCGGCGTCCCCGGGCAAGGTCGTGCCGCTGGTCGGGGTGGTCGTCGGCGTGCTCGGACTGATCCTGTCGCTGTCGATCAAGCCCCGGCGCACGTGGATCCGGGCCCGTCGTGACGGCTCGCGTACGATCG
The DNA here is from genome assembly GCF_057364525.1 of Aeromicrobium sp. PFPM2_SD2. NCBI lineage: Bacteria > Bacillati > Actinomycetota > Actinomycetes > Propionibacteriales > Nocardioidaceae > Aeromicrobium > Aeromicrobium sp. PFPM2_SD2. The sequence goes on along the minus strand of NZ_JBNFNZ010000056.1, from coordinate 6,873 downwards.
TGGAGGTCGCCGCACTCGACCGCGTGCCGCGCGGAGACGTCACCGGCGACCTGGACGACCTCCTCGAGCGTCTCGCGCTCGAGGCCCCGAAGGAGAAGGCAGACAAGGCATGAGCGAGCGCAGCCTCGAGCAGTACGCCCAGTTCTCGAACTACGCGATCGCCTCGGCGACCGTCGTCCTGGGGCTCGCGTTCCTGGCCTACCTCGTGCAGTGGGCCGTGGCGCGCAAGGTCGCCCCCGAGCCCGTGCTGGTCGCCGCCGGCGGTGCCGACGCGGACGCCCCGGCCGCCGACGAGGTCGAGACGCGCGAGACGCGCTTCACGATGGCCGGCAGCATCGGCTACTCGCTCACCACGCTGGCCGCCCTCGTGCTGCTCGCCGGCATGGTCACCCGCGGCCTCGCCGCCGAGCGCGTGCCGTGGGGCAACATGTACGAGTTCGGCTGCGCCGCCGTCCTGTGCGCGCTGGTCGCCTACCTCGTGCTGGTCAAGGTCTGGGACATCGACTGGGTCGGCAGCATCATCACCGGCCTGGGAACGGTCGTCCTCGGCGCCTCGATGCTGGTCTACGTCCCGGCCGGCCCGCTCGTCCCGGCCCTCCACTCGTACTGGCTCGTCATGCACGTGCTGGCGGCCATGATCGCCGGCTCGGCGTTCGTCATCGGCGCGGCTGCGTCGGCGCTGTTCCTGGTGAAGTCGCGCGCCGAGCGCAGCACGCCCGAGGAGGCCCGCACGGGCATGCTCTGGCGCATGCCGTCGGCCGCGCGCATGGACCAGCTGGCCTACCGCGTCAACGCCTTCGCCTTCCCGGTGTGGACGTTCGCCGCGCTCATCTCGGGCCCGATCTGGGCGCAGTACGCCTGGGGCCGCTACTGGGGCTGGGACCCCAAGGAGGTCTGGGCGTTCATCACGTGGGTGGTCTACGCCGGCTACCTGCACGCCCGCGCCACCGCCGGCTGGAAGGGCAAGGCCGCGGCCATCCTGTGCCTGGTCGGCTTCGCCACGTTCGTGTTCAACTTCGTCGGCGTGAACCTGTTCGTCCCCGGCCTGCACTCCTACGCGAAGTAGCCCGTGGTCGGGTTCGTGCTCGACGTGCTGATCGGCCTGCTGCCGTGGCACGGTGACGGTCAGGACTCCGCGTACCGGGCGTACCGCCACGCGTGAAAGATCGCGACACGCGAGGGGACGCGTGACGAGACGACGCTGCGCAACAGCTTCCGGTACGGCAACGTGCCCGGCGGCGAGGACCCGGACACCGACGCAGTCCTGAGCGTCTACCTCGAGCGGTGGCGCGCCGGCGTGCACCCCCGCGACGTCCCGCGCCACGAGCGCTGAGTCTCACCGGTCGCGCTGGCGTCGCCTTCACGCTGAGTGTGACGTTTCTGGGGCGATTCGGACGGTTTCGGCCCCGGAACGTCACACTCAGCGGAACGCGACCCGCGCCGACCGTCGGGTGGCACCGCTAGGGTGCGGCGCATGGGACTCGGCATCGAGGTCGTCGGCCTGACGATGACCTACGGCGACCTGCGCGCCGTGGACGACGTCAGCTTCGCGGTCCGGCCGGGCGAGTTCTTCGGCCTGCTCGGCCCGAACGGCGCGGGCAAGACCACGACGCTGGAGATGATCGAGGGGCTGCGCGTGCCGCAGGCCGGCACCGTCCGCATCGGCGAGCACGACCCGCGCCGCCGTGACGCCGCGCTGCAGCGCGTCATCGGCGTGCAGCTGCAGGCGTCGGCGTTCTTCGAGCGGCTCACGGTCCGCGAGCAGATCGACACCTTCGGCGCGCTGTACGGCGTCCCGGCCGGACGCGGCGGCGAGCTGCTCGAGCAGGTCGGCCTGGCCGACAAGGCCGACGTCCGCACCGAGGACCTGTCCGGCGGCCAGAAGCAGCGGCTGTCCATCGCCTGTGCGCTCGTCCACGACCCTGAGGTGGTCTTCCTCGACGAGCCGACCGCGGCGCTCGACCCGCAGGCCCGGCGCAACCTCTGGGACGTGCTGCGCGGGCTCAACGAGTCCGGTCGCACCGTCGTGCTGACCACGCACTACATGGACGAGGCCGAGGCGCTGTGCGACCGGGTCGCGATCATGGACGCCGGGCGCGTCCTGCGGCTCGACACGCCTGCCGCGCTCGTGCGCGACCTCGACGCCCCGGTGCGCATCAACCTCGAGCCCGGCGCGCTCTCGCGCCCGGACGCCGAGGCGCTCGTCGGGGCCGCCGACGTCCGCGAGTCCGACGCCGGCCTGGAGCTGACCACGCGCGAGCCGTCACGCGTGCTCGCGGCGCTGGCCGAGCGCGACGCCCTCGCCGGCCTGGCCGTGCGCGGCGCGAGCCTGGAGGACGTCTTCCTGTCGCTGACCGGACGGGAGTACCGCTCGTGACCGCCTTCCGCAGCCTGGCCCTCGCGCTCGTGCGCGGGTTCCTGCGCGACCGCATGGCCGTGTTCTTCTCGCTCGTCTTCCCGCTGATGTTCCTCGTGCTGTTCGGCGGGCTGCTCGCCAACGACGAGGCGCCGCGCCCGGAGGTCGTCCAGGTCGGCGCCGTGCCCCTGCTCGACGACGCGGCGCCCGAGGCTCGTCAGGCCACCGAGGACGCGCTCGACGTGCGACGGTCCGACGACCGCGACGGGGCGCTGCAGGACGTCCGCTCCGGCGACGTCGACGCGGCCGTGCTGCAGCAGGGGGACCGCGTCGTCGTGTACTACTCCCAGGCCGACAGCATCGTGGCCGCGACGGTGCGTGGCGTCTTCCAGTCGATCGTCCAGTCCGCCAACGTCGCGGCGAGCGGCCAGGCGCCGGCGTACCAGCTGGGCGTCGAGCAGGTCGAGGACGAGTCGCTCGACACGATCCAGTACGTCACGCCCGGTCTGCTCGGCTGGGCCGTGGCGATGAGCGCGACGTTCGGCGCCGCGACCAGCCTCGTGGTGTGGCGCAAGAACGGGCTGCTGCGTCGCCTGCGGCTGGCACCCGTGCGCACGTCCTCGGTGGTCATGGCCCGCGTGGTCGTGAGCCTGGGCGTGGCTGCGGTGCAGGGCGCTGTGTTCGTCGGGCTCGGCGTCGCCGCCTTCGGCCTCCGGCTCACCGGCAGCTGGTGGATGATCGTCCCGCTGCTGCTCGCCGGCACGCTCGCGTTCCTCTCGGTGGGTCTGCTGGCCGGCTCCGTGGCCCGCACCGAGGAGGGCGCGGTCGGCATGGCCAACTTCGTCGTGCTGCCGATGGCCTTCCTGTCCGGCTCGTTCTTCTCGCTGGACGCCGCCCCGGGCTGGGTGCGCGCCGTCTCCGAGGTGCTGCCGCTCAAGTGGCTCAACGAGGGGATGCTCGACGTCATGGTCCGCGGGGAGGGACCGGCGTCCGTCGCCGCGCCGATCGGCATGCTGCTCACGTTCACCGCGGTGCTCGCGCTGCTGGCCGCGCGCCTGTTCCGCTGGGACCGGTAGGGCGCGTCCCGTCGTCGCGGTGCTCGCACGCTGACGTGCGTCGGGCGTGACGTTCGGGGGCGGTGTCGAGCAATCAGGCCCCTCGAACGTCACGCTCGGCGGGGCCGGTCGGGGAACGGGCTCAGAGGCCGCGGAGGTAGTCCGGGTCGTCGTCGGGGCCGAGCGGGCGCGGACGGCCAGGGCCGGGTCCGCGCGAGGCGGGTCCCTGGCGGCGCGAGCCGACCAGCAGCCACGCGACCGGGCCGACGAGCGGGATGATGAGCACCGTGACGAGCCACAGCGGCTTGGGCAGCACCCGGACGTCCTGGCGCGGCGTGCTGATCACGTCGAACAACGCGTAGACGGCGAGCGCGACCGCGATGACGACGATGAGTGCCTTGCCCATGGATCCAGCCTACGGGGCCGGGGAAGTAGGCTCGGAGGCGTGAGCGCGTTCTGGAAGTACACCCTGGCCCGGCTCGGCCTGTTCGTGGCCTGCTTCGCCGTGGTCTTCGTCGTCCTCTCGATGTTCTTCAAGGTCGACGACACCATGACGCTGTTCGCGGCGCTCGGTGCCCTGATCGTGTCGGCGATCATCTCGCTGATCGCGCTGCGCGGCCTGCGTGACGAGCTCGCGCGCCAGGTCGCCGACCGCGCGGCAGGCGTCACCCGCCGCATCGAGGAGTCGCGGCGTGCCGAAGACGTCGACTGAGGCGCGGGCCTGGATCGACGAGGCCGTCCGCCGGGTCGAGGCCGACGCCAACCGCAGCGCCGACACCCACCTGCACGCGTTCGAGCTGCCGGTCGAGGGCGTCCACCTGTACCTGAAGGACGAGTCGGTGCACCCCACCGGCAGCCTCAAGCACCGCCTGGCCCGCTCGCTGTTCCTGTACGCCCTGTGCAACGGCTGGCTCGGCCCCGACAGCACGGTCGTCGAGGCGTCCAGCGGCTCCACCGCGGTCTCGGAGGCCTACTTCGCCCGCCTGCTCGGCCTGCCGTTCGTCGCCGTCATGCCCCGCACCACAGCGCCGAGAAGATCGCGCTCATCGAGTGGTACGGCGGCCGCTGCCACTTCGTCGACGAGGCCGGTGAGGTCTACGCCGAGGCGGCGCGGGTCGCCGGGGAGTGCGGCGGGCACTACATGGACCAGTTCACGTTCGCCGAGCGGGCCACCGACTGGCGCGGCAACAACAACATCGCCGAGTCCATCTACGAGCAGATGGCCGCCGAGCCGCACCCGGTGCCGTCGTGGGTCGTGGTCAGCGCCGGCACCGGCGGGACGTCGGCCACGATCGGTCGGTACGTGCGCTACCGCCGCCTGCCCACCCGGCTGCTGGTCGCCGACCCCGACGGCTCGGCGTTCTACGACGGCTGGGACCAGGACACCTCCGACGTCGTGACCGGCTGCCGTCCGCGCATCGAGGGCATCGGACGTCCGCGGGTCGAGCCCTCGTTCGTCGGCGGGGTCGTGGACGACATGCTGCGCGTGCCGGACGCCGCCTCGATCGCGGCCATGCGCTGGGCCTCGCAGCGCCTCGGTCGGCCGGTCGGCGGCTCGACCGGCACCAACCTGTGGGCCGCCCTGACCGTCGTCGAGCGGATGCGCGCGGCCGGCGAGCAGGGCAGCGTCGTGACGCTGCTGTGCGACGGCGGCGAGCGCTACGCCCACACCTACTACGACGACGCGTGGCTGGCCGAGCACGACCTCGACCCCACGCCCTACGCGGCGGTGCTGGACGCCTTCGACCGCACCGGCGTCCTCGCGACCCAGGAGACCGAGTGACCGACACGAGCACCCCGCCCCCGGGCGTCCTGACGCCCACGCCGCACACCCGGGTCGAGGACGCGCTCGCGCTGCTGATCGGCACGTTCGTGGTGTCGCTGGGCGTCCACCTGCTCAAGTCCGCCGAGCTCGTCACCGGGGGCACCGCGGGCCTATCGCTGCTGATCGACCAGGTCGCGCCGATCCCGTTCGCGTGGCTGTTCCTGCTGGTGAACACGCCGTTCTTCGTGCTCGGCGGCATCCTCAAGGGCTGGGCGTTCGCGGCCAAGACGGTGCTCGGCGTCGGCCTGGTCTCGGCGTTCTCGGCGCTGCACCCGCACGCCCTGCCCGACCTGCACCCCGGCAGCGCGCTCTACGCGGCGGTCGCCGGCAACCTGCTGTGCGGCATCGGCATGCTCATCCTGTTCCGCCACGGCTCCAGCCTGGGCGGCTTCAACGTCATGGCGCTGCTCGCCCAGGAGCGGCTCGGCCTCAACGCGGGCTACGTCCAGATGTGCCTGGACGTCGCGGTCGTGCTGGGTGCGTTCACGGTCGCGTCCCCGACGCTGGTGCTGTGCTCGGCCATCGGCGCCGTCGTGATGAACGTCGTCATCGCGCTCAACCACCGCCCCGGGCGCTACCTCGGGATGTAGCTAGAGCGCGCCGAGCGCGAGACCGCCGCCGAGGCCGATCGCGTAGAGCAGCTCGGCCTGGCCGGTGACGGCCAGCGCCGGCACGAGCGCGGGACCGGTCGCGCCACCGAGCACGACGCGGGTCGCGCGCACCAGCGGCAGCAGGCCGATCGCGCCGAGCAGCGCCCACGGCGTCGAGAAGGCGGCCCACACCAGGCACGCAGCCGCCACCAGGGCCAGCAGGACGAAGAAGCGCCGCGTGCCGGCGTCGCCGAGCACGACCGCGAGCGTCCGCTTGCCGCTGACCGTGTCGGTGGGGATGTCGCGCAGGTTGTTGGCCACGAGGATGTTGCAGGCCAGGGCCCCGATGCCCACGGCGCCGGCCCAGGTCGCGGATGTGAACGTCTCGGCCTGGGCGTAGGTGGTGCCGGCCACGGCGACGAGGCCGAAGAACACGAAGACGCTGACCTCGCCGAGCGCCTTGTAGCCGTACGGGCTCGGGCCGCCGGTGTACGTCCAGGCGGCGGCCAGCGCGGCGACGCCGACGAGCAGGAACCACCAGGTCGTCGTGGCGGCCAGCGCGAGGCCGAACAGGGCGCCGACGGCCAGCGAGAGCAGCGCCGCGCGCTTGACCGCGGACGCCGACGCGCTGCCCGAGCCGACCAGGCGCAGCGGCCCGACCCGGTCGGCGTCGGTCCCCTTGACGCCGTCGGAGTAGTCGTTGGCGTAGTTCACGCCGACCTGCAGCGCCAGCGACAGCCCGAGTGCCAGGAGCGCCTTCCACCAGACGAACCCGTCGGCCAGGACGGCCGCGCCGGTGCCGACGAGCACGGGCGAGACGGCGGCGGGGAGGGTGCGCGGGCGGGCGCCCTGGATCCACAGGCTGAGGGAGGTCACGAGGGGTCAGTCTGCCAGGCAGTCGCGGCGCCGCCGCCGGGCGGCGGGGAGGCGCCCCGGTGAGACGATGACCGCGATGAGCCCGCACGACGTCGACGCCCCCGCCTCCCTCACCCCTGTCTCCGGCCCGCCGCGCGCGGTCGAGGCCCTGCTGCGCGACTGGGGGGCCGG
>NZ_JBNFNZ010000055.1:0-8674 GCF_057364525.1 Aeromicrobium sp. PFPM2_SD2 | reverse complement strand
GATGCCGGGCGGCGACCGCGGCGACGTACGCCTCGCGGCGGCGCGCGGCGCAGCCGGCCTTCTTCTCGGCGGTCTGGTCCGTCAGCTCGGGGGAGAGCAGGCGGCGCAGGGCCTCGCGCAGCAGGACGAGCGCCTCGGCGCGCATCTGCGAGACGCGCGACTCGGTGACGCCGAGGGTCTCGGCGATCTCGGCCATGGGGCGCTCGGCCAGGAAGTACTGCTCCACCACGTGGCGCAGGCGCTCGGGCAGCTCGGCGACGGCGTCGACGAGGTACTCCAGCTCCTCGCGGCCGAGCAGGGCCTCGTCCGGGCGCGGGCTGTGGCTGACCAGCTGGTCGGCGAGCGCGAAGTCGCCGGCGCCGTCCAGCGAGTAGACCTGGGAGCAGGCGACGTCGCCCTGGTTCGCGGCGACCTCGTCCTCGCGCAGGCCGGCGGCACTGGCCAGCTCGGCGGTGCTGGGCGCGCGGCCCAGGGTCGAGGTGAGCGTGGCGCGGGTGGCCTCCAGCTCACGAGCCCGGCGGCGGACGCTGCGCGACGCCCAGTCCAGGCCGCGCAGCTCGTCCAGGACGGCGCCGCGGATGCGGGTGGCCGCGTACCGGGCGAACGGGACGCCGCGGTCCTCCTGGAACGACTGTGCGGCCTGCACCAGCGCCAGCATCCCGGCGGAGGTGAGGTCGTCTCGGCTCACGTGGCTCGGCACCCGGCCCATCGTCTCGCGGACGATGTGACCGACGAGTGCCAAATTCTGCGTGACCAGCTCGTGGTTGTTCATCGGTTTTGCCCCTTTCCACGAAAAATCTTTGTCGCTTCAAGCACCCCCCAGCGCCAAAATCGGGGAAACGAGCCTAAGGACCTCTCATCTGGGGCCCTTTACGGGACCCATTCGGGACGTTCGCCAGGCGCACCCGGGACCAAGGGCCCGTAACTTGCTGCGAAAACTTGCGCGAAACCTGGGCATTGGCTGAGTTTTCGCCGTGAGTCGCCCCGTCCGGTGCACAAAAGGGGCGCAGAGGGCTCAGGACGGCGGTCGACCTCCCGATGGGACAGTCCGACCGTCCTCGGCGACCGAGCTCGAGGAGGTCCGCACGAAAGGGACCGGTACCCCGTGGAGGAGCTGTCACTCATCCTCGCCGACGAGCGCGAGGCCCTCGAGCGCCTGCAGTTCGCGCTCGAGACCGAGCGTCTCGTGCTCGCCAGCGGACGCACGCGCTGGCTGATGCGTGCCGCCAAGGGCGTCGAGGACGTGCTGGAGGAGCTCCGCGCCGTCGAGCTGCTGCGCGCCGTGGCCGCCGACCAGGCCGCCGCCGCGCTCGGCCTGGAGAGCAACCCGAGCCTGCAGGCGCTGGCCGAGGTCGCCGACGAGCCGTGGCGCACGATCTTCCTGGACCACCACGACGCCTTCGTCTCCACCGTGCACGAGATCACCGACCTGGCCGAGAGCAACCGGGAGCTGATCACCTCCGGCTACGCCTCGGCCCGCGAGACCCTCCTGACGCTCGGCAAGGGCGCCGAGGGCTACAGCCCCGACGGCACCGCGGCCGTCATCGCCTCGACCCCGCACCGCCTCGTGGACAGGACCCTGTGACATGACCGGCACGTTCTCCTCCTTCGGCAGCGCCCTGTCGGCGCTGCGCTACAGCCAGACCGCCATGGACGTGGCCGGGCTGAACCTCTCCAACGCCGACTCCAAGGGCTACACGCGCCAGCGCGTCGAGGCGTCCGCCTCCACGTCGGCGCCGAACGCGGCCATGTACGCGCGCGGCAACAGCTACGGCGACGGCGTCGCGATCGACGGCATCTCGCGCGCGGTCGACCTGCTGCTGAACGCCCGGGCGCGCACCGAGCACGCCACGCAGAGCTACCTGGACGTGCAGGCCGAGGTGCTCGAGCGGGTGGAGGCCGGCGTCAACGAGCCCGGCACGACCGGCATCAACAGCGCCCTGGACAACTTCCGCAAGGCCTGGAGCGACCTGGTCAACTCCCCCGACCAGAGCGCGGCGCGCTCCCAGGTGCTGGCCTCGTCCAGCACGCTCGCCGAGGCGATCCGCTCGCAGGCCGCGATGCTCGCCGGCGAGGACAAGGACGCCCGCCTGCGGGTCCTGGACGGCGTCGACAAGCTCAACACGATCGCCGGCGAGATGGCCTCGCTCAACGAGAAGATCCAGGTCGCCTCGTTCGACGGCACCGTCAACAACACGATGCTCGACCGCCGCGACCAGCTCATGCTCGAGCTCAGCCAGGTCGCCGGCACCGAGGCCACCATCCAGGCCAACGGCACCGTGCAGGTCACCCTGGGTGGGCTGAACCTGGTCAGCGGCAACACGGCCGCGACCCTCTCGGTCAGCGCGGGCATCAACCCCGACGGCACCGGCACCGGCGCGCCGATCGGCTTCGAGCTCAGCGTCGGCGGCGCCGTCGTCGGCAGCCCGACCATCGCCACCGGCACGCTGGGCGGCCTGACCCGCTCGGTCGACACCACCCTCAAGGCGCTGCACGACGACCTCGACACGATCGCCACCACGTTCGCCGACACGGTCAACGGCCGCCAGGCCGGTGCGTTCGACCAGGACGGCAACGCCGGCGAGGCGATGTTCTCCTACACCGCCGGCAACGCGGCGGCCACGCTCACCGTGACCCTCACCGACCCGCGCAAGGTCGCGGCGTCCTCGGTCGGCGGCGGCGTGCTCAACACCGACAACGCCCGGTGGCTGGGCAACAACAAGACCGTCGAGGGCTCCTACCAGACCTGGGTCGCCGGACTCGGCTCCTCGGTCGTGGCCGCCACCCGCGTCGCCGCCAACCAGAAGGCCCTGACCAGCCAGGTCGACGGCGCCATCGAGCAGCTCGGCGGCGTCAGCATCGACGAGGAGATGGTCAACCTGGTGAGCGCGCAGCGCATCTACGAGGCCGCGGCGCGCGTCATCACCACCCTGGACTCCGTCCTGGACACCCTGATCAACCGAACCGGAGTGACCCGCTGATGAGCATCGGACGCGTGACCCACGGCAGCATGACGCTGTCGAGCCTGAACAACCTGCAGTCGACGCTGGGCCGGCTCGCGCAGAGCCAGGAGCAGCTGACGACCGGCAAGCGCATCAACCGCGCCTCGGACGACCCGACCGACGCCGCGCGCGCCATGCGCACCCGCAGCGCCCTGGCCGACCAGGAGCAGTACGCGCGCAACGGCCAGGACGCCGTCACCTGGATGAACCTGACCGACTCGCGCCTGCGGTCGATGAACGACTCGCTGCGCCGGGTCCGCGAGCTCGCGCTCACCGGTGGCACCGACACCAACAGCGGCACCGCGCGCGAGGCGCTGGCCGTCGAGGTCGAGCAGCTGCGCGACAAGCTGCTCACCGAGGCGAACGCGACCTACCTGGGCCGCCCGATCTTCGGCGGCATCACGGCCGGCGACAAGGCCTACGCCGACGACGGCACCTTCGTGGGCGCCACCGGCGACGTGCAGCGCACGGTCGCCGACGGCGTCGACGTCACGATCAACTCCGACGGCGAGGCCCTGTTCGGCAGCGGCGCCGCGTCCATGTTCAGCGAGCTCGACGCCCTCGCCAACGCGATCCGCGCCGGGGACACGGCCGCGATCCAGGCCGGCATCGACCAGGTCGACGGCCGCAGCCGCAAGATCGTCGACGATCTCTCGCTCGTCGGTACTCGCACCAACCGGGTCGAGAGCGCGGTGGACGCGGCCAAGGACGCGACCCTCACGCTGAACGGCAACGTGTCGGAGCTGGAGAACGTCGAGCTGGCCTACGCGATGATGCAGGTCCAGATGAACCAGGTCTCGTACCAGGCCGCCCTGGCCGCCACCTCCAAGGTCATCCAGCCGAGCCTCGTGGACTTCCTGCGATGACCGTCTCGCCCGCGAAGGAGCGCGCCATGACCGCCGCCACGACCCAGGCCCCCGAGGTCGAGACCGTCCCGACCCTGGAGCTGGTGCAGCCGATGCTCGGCTTCCCGGCCGCCCGGCACTTCACGATCGTCGACCACCACGACAGCCTGCTGCGCACGCTGCAGTGCCTGGACGACACCGACCTGCGGTTCCTCGTCGTGCCGCCGACCGTGTTCTACCCCGACTACGCCCCGGTCGTCAGCGACCAGGTCGTCGAGGACCTGGACCTCACCGACGCGTCCGACGTGCTGCTGCTCGTGCTGCTCACCGCGCCCGACGGCCTGGCCACCGCCACGCTCAACCTGCGCGCGCCGCTGGTCATCAACGTGCGCACCCGTCGCGCCGCCCAGGTCGTCCTGGAGGACCAGGACCACCCGCTGGCCGCGCCCCTCCAGTCGTAGTCGCGGTAGGCTCACCGCGTGCTGGTTCTGAGCCGCCGCGCAGGCGAGAGCATCGCCATCGGCGACGACGTGACGATCACGGTGCTGGACGTCCGCGGTGACGTCGTCCGCATCGGCATCGACGCGCCGCGCTCCGTCGCCGTGCACCGCACCGAGGTGCTGGTGCAGGTCGAGGCCAGCAACAAGGCGGCCGCCTCGCCCGACGACGACGTCGTGACGTCGCTGTCGCAGGCGCTGCGCAAGCCGGCCGACGACGACGTCGAGGACGACGGCTCCGAGGAGCGCTCCTAGCTCGAACTGTGCGGTGGCCGTCCGACGCCTAGGGTGTGGCTCACCAACCGCTCGGGGGAAGGGGCGTGCAGTGGCACTCGTCGCGGACGGGCTCGGGCCGGTCGACGAACGACGTCAGCGTGTCGTCGAGAGCGTCGGCATCCTGGACCAGGCCCACCAGGAGCGGCTCGACCGCATCACCCGCATGGCCACGGTCGCCTTCGGCGTGCCGATCTCCTCCATCACCATGCTGGACGGCGACACCGTCCGCTTCCCCTCCGTCGTCGGCATGCCCGCCCGGCCGATGCCGCGCCAGGACACCTTCTGCGACCGCTCGGTCCGCCTCGGCGGCAGCGTCGTCTCGGAGGACACGGCGGCCGACCCGCGGTTCAACGACCTGGCCCTGGTCCACGGCGACCCGCCGTTCCGCTTCTACGCCGCCCACCCGCTGTGCGACCCGTACGGCAACGTCATGGGCACGTTCTGCGTCTACGACCACGAGCCGCGCGCCTTCCCCGAGCGCGACCGCCGGCTGCTCGCCGAGATGGGCGCGTGGGCCGAGGTCGAGGTGCTCGCGCTGGCCGAGATGTCCCGCGCCCACGACGCGCAGGTCTCGATGCTGCCCTCGGCCCCGATCGACCGCGACGGGTGGCACGTCGACGGCGTCTGCCTGCCGGCGCTCTCGGTCGGGGGCGACTACTTCGACTACGCGCTCGACGACGACGTCGTGCACTTCGGGCTGGGCGACGTCATGGGCAAGGGCACGGCCGCCGCGCTCGTCGGTGCCGGCATCCGCGTGGCCCTGCGCTCGGCCCACCTCGCCGTCGTCCAGGGCGCCGACCTGGGCGTCGTGCTCGGCCGGCTCGAGCAGGGCGCCGCCTCCGACCTGGAGCGGGCCGGGTCGTACGTGACCCTGTTCGAGGGCGTCGTCGACCTGCGCACGGGGCGCCTGCGCTACGCCGACGCCGGGCTGGGCCTGGCGCTGCTCGTGCGCGCGGACGGCAGCCACGAGCAGCTGCACGGCGAGGACCTCCCGGTGGGCGTCATGCCGGGGTCGGGCTTCCACCAGCACGAGCGCACCGTCGAGGAGGGCGACCGCATCCTGGTCTTCAGCGACGGGGTGCTGGACCTGCTCGACGACCCCGACGACTGGATGCCGCCCCTGGCGGCGCTGCTCCACGGTGCCGACGACCCGCGCGACGTCTTGGGCCAGATCATGATGCTGGCCATCGACCGCACCCCGGTCGACGACGTGACCGCCCTGGTGGTGTGCCGCCGCCCGGCCGGGGAGCCGGCCCGGTGAGCCGTCGCCTGCTGCTGATCCGCGTCATCGTCGTCCTCACTGCCGTCCTGGGCGTCAACTACGTGCTGTGGCGCTGGCTGTTCTCGGTGCACTGGTCGGCGTGGTGGATCGCCGTGCCGCTCGTGGTCGCCGAGACCTACAGCCTGGTCGACTCCCTGCTCTTCGGCCTGACCATGTGGCGGCTCAAGGAGCGCGGCGAGCCGCCGGCCCCGCCCGAGGGCGCGACGGTCGACGTCTTCATCACGACCTACAACGAGCCGCTCGAGCTCGTCATGGGCACGGCCCGCGCCGCGAAGGCGATCACGTACCCGCACACCACGTGGATCCTGGACGACGGCAACCGCGAGGAGCTGCGCGCCCTGGCCGAGGCCGAGGGCATCGGCGTCATCCACCGCTCCGACGACTGGACGCCGGACCGGCCGCGGCACGCCAAGGCGGGCAACCTCAACAACGCCCTGCTGGCCACCGAGGGCGAGTTCCTGCTCATCCTGGACGCCGACCAGGTGCCGCTGCCGACCATCCTCGACCGCACGCTCGGCTACTTCCGCGACGAGCAGATGGCGCTCGTCCAGACGCCGCAGTGGTTCGTCAACGTGCCCGAGGACGACCCGCTGGGCAGCCAGGCGCCGCTGTTCTACGGTCCGATCCAGCAGGGCAAGGACGGTTGGAACGCCGCGTTCTTCTGCGGCTCCAACGCGGTGATCCGGCGCGAGGCGCTCATGATGCTGGGCGTCACCCGCTACGCCGGCGAGGTCGAGATCGGGGTCCACCGGGCGCTGCGCACCGCCCGGACGGTGCTGGCCCGCGCCCGCAAGGAGCTCGGCCCCGACGACGACACCGCCCGCACCGCGCTCGACCTCGTGGGCTACGAGATCGGCCGGGCCCGGCGCGAGATAGCCCGCGGCATCGCGCTGGCCGACGTGACCTACCGCTTCCAGCGGCGCATGGACGACGTGCGCCGCACCCTCGTCGACGCCGACCTGCAGGCGCTGCAGGCCGACCTGGCCGAGATCGCCGCGCTCGAGCAGCAGGCCGACGCCCAGCCGGGCACCGGCCTGGCCACCATCGACGAGACGACGCTCGAGCACATGGCCTCGCGTGACTGGTCGCCGCTCGGGGCGGTCGAGACGGTCTCCGCGCTCGTCGCGGCCGTCGACGTCGACCGCGGCGACGAGGCCCAGCCGGTCATGCCGCTGGCCACCATCTCGGTCACCGAGGACATGGCCACCTGCATGCGGCTGCACGGGCTGGGCTGGCGCACGGCGTACCACGACGAGGTGCTCGCCCACGGCCTGGCGCCCGAGGACCTGGCCACGATGCTGACCCAACGGCTGCGCTGGGCCCAGGGCACGATGCAGGTCCTGTTCCGCGAGAACCCGCTGACCCAGCGACGGCTGCGCTGGACCCAGCGGCTCATGTACTTCGCCACGATGTGGTCGTACCTGTCCGGGTTCGCCGCGCTGGTCTACCTCGCCGCCCCGATCCTGTACCTGGCTCTCGGCGTGCTGCCCGTGCAGGCGTACGGCCCGGACTTCTTCGTCCGGCTCGTGCCCTTCCTGGTCGTCAACCAGCTGCTGTTCGTCGTCGTGGCCGCCGGCCGTCCGACGTGGCGCGGGCAGCAGTACTCGCTCGCCCTGTTCCCGACCTGGATCAAGGCGTTCACGTCGGCGTTCGGCAACGTCTTCCTGCGCCGCGACCTGGACTTCGCCGTCACGCCCAAGACGCGCCCGGCCAGCTCCGGGCCGGCGTGGCACCTCGTCCGTCCCCAGCTGTGGGCCATGGGCCTGCTCGCCGGGGCGGCCGTCGTCGGCGCGGTCCGCTACGCCGTGGGGCAGGCGACGCTCGTGGGCTGGTCGCTGAACACCGCATGGGCGCTCTTCGACCTGGCCATCTTCAGCATCATCATCCGTGCGGCTCGCTACCGCGGGTACGAGCCCGACCTCGAGGAGGACCATGACCGACTTTGACGTGAGGACCGACGACCGGGGGATCGGCGTCGTGACGCCCAAGGGGCGGCTCAACATGGTCTCGGCCAAGCAGCTGCGCTCGGCCGTCACCGAGCTCGTCGACGCCGGCACCACCCGTGTCGTCGTCGACCTGGCCGAGACCACGTTCCTGGACTCGTCCGGGCTCGGCGCGCTCGTGGCCGGGCTCAAGTCCGCCCGCCAGGCCGGCGGCGACCTGCGCATCGCGCGCCCCACCCAGCAGGTCGTCACGGTCCTCGGCCTCACCAACATGGACAAGGTCCTGCGCCCGCGGGAGACGGTGGACGGAGCCTTCGATGGCTGAGCCCACGACGCTCACGGTCGCGGCGCGGCTCGAGGACGAGAGCATCGAGCTGGTCCACGACCTGGCCGACCGGCTGTGGCAGGCGCACCCCGACGTCGACATGACCGACCGCATCCGCCTGGAGACCGCCGTCGCCGAGGTCATCGGCAACATCGTCAAGCACACCCGTCGCCTCGACGCGGCCGGCGCCGACACCCGCCGGGTGCACGTGACGATGTGGTGCGACGACCAGGAGGTCGGGGCCGAGTTCGTCGACAACGGCCTGCCGGCCGCGATCGACCTCAGCCAGGTGACGCTCCCCGACGACGAGGCCGAGTCCGGACGCGGCCTGGCGCTGGCGCTGGCCGCCGTCGACCAGCTCGACTACGAGCGCCGCTCCGGCCGCAACCACTGGCGGCTGAGCTGCGACGGAGCGCGTGAGCCGGTCGCGTGCCCGCTGGGCGGGGGTCCTGCTCCTCGTCCTGGCGGCCGCCTCGACCGTCCTGCTCGGCGCGCCCGCCCAGG
>NZ_JBNFNZ010000054.1:0-8713 GCF_057364525.1 Aeromicrobium sp. PFPM2_SD2 | reverse complement strand
CCGGCTCGCTGGCCGAGCTCGGCGAGCGCCAGGGCGGCGTCCCCCGCGGCGAGGCGACGGTGCTGACCCCGCGCGAGCACGAGGTGCTGGCCCTGGTCGCGCTGGGCCGCAGCAACGGCGAGATCGCCGCCCAGCTGTTCATCAGCGCCAAGACCGCGTCCGTGCACGTCTCCAACATCCTGGCCAAGCTCGGCGCGTCCACCCGCACCGAGGCCGCCGCCATCGCCCGGCGCGACGGGCTGCTCGCCGGCTGAGCCGCGCGGCCGGCTCGGTGACCCGCGGGTAGCATCGCGACGTGCCGTTCTCCCGCTTCGTCGCCCTGGGCGACTCGTTCACCGAGGGGGTCGGCGACCCCGACCCCACCCTGCCCAACGGCGTCCGGGGGTGGGCCGACCGGCTCGCTGCCGCGCTCGACCGCTCCAGCCCGGGGCTGCAGTACGCGAACCTGGCCATCCGCGGCCGCAAGCTCGCGGGCATCCTCGACGAGCAGATCGACCCCGCCGTCGCGATGCAGCCGGACCTGGTGACGATCTACGCCGGCGGCAACGACCTGCTCCGCCCGCGGGTCGACATCGACGGCCTCGTCGCCCGCTACCGCGAGGCGGTCGGCCGGCTCGCGGCCACGGGAGCCACGGTGGCCGTCTTCACCGCGGCCGACCCCGGCAGCGCCCCGGTCTTCGGCGCCATGCGCGGCCGCTTCGCGCTCTACAACGAGCTGGTCCGCGCGATGGTCGACGAGCTCGGGGTCACGCTCGTCGACTTCTGGCGCCTGCACGACTACGAGGACGAGCGGCTGTGGGACGTCGACCGGCTGCACATGAGCGCCGCCGGGCACCAGCGCATGGCGATCGCCGTGGCGGACGCGCTCGGCGTCGAGCACGACCTCGAGCCGCTGCCGCTCACGCCGCTGGCGGTGCGCACCCCGGCCGAGCGCCGGGCCGAGAACCTGGCCTGGACCCGCGCCCATGTGGCGCCCTGGGTCAAGCGCCGGCTCACCGGCAGGTCGTCGGGCGACCTGCTCGACCCGCGCCGTCCCGCGCTCGCGCCGGTCGGCTGAGGCTTCCGCTGGGCGAAAGTCCGGCGTTGTGACGTGCGGCACCCGGCGAGATGATGCGGGCATGTCCTCGCTCACTCCTGCCCGTACCCAGGTGGCCGTCGTCGGGGCGGGCCCCGCGGGTCTCATGCTCACGCACCTGCTCTCGCTCGCCGGCATCGAGAGCGTCGCGATCGACACCCGTACGCGCGAGGAGATCGAGCAGACGCACCGGGCGGGCATCCTCGAGCAGGACTCGGTCGACCTGCTGGTCGACACCGGCGTCTCCGACCGCGTGCACCGTGACGGGTACCGCCACGACGGCATCGAGCTGGCCTTCGGCGGGGAGAGCCACCGCATCGACTTCCAGGGACTGGTCGGCGCGGCCACGCAGCTGTACCCGCAGACCGACGTGTTCATCGACCTGGCCGACGCCCGGCAGCGCGACGGCGGGGACGTCCGGTTCGGCGTGACCGACGTGAGCGTCGGCGACCTGGGCTCCGACGCCCCGTTCGTGCGCTTCACCGATGCCGAGGGCGTCGCGCGCGAGCTGCGGGCCGACTTCCTGGTCGGCACCGACGGCTCGCGCAGCCTGTGCCGCCGCGAGGTGCCCGAGGCCGAGCGCCGTCAGTACTTCCGCGAGTACCCGTTCGCCTGGTTCGGCATCCTCGCCGAGGCCCCGCCGAGCGCCCCCGAGCTCATCTACAACCACTCCGAGCACGGCTTCGCGCTGATCAGCCAGCGCACCGAGACCCTGCAGCGCATGTACTTCCAGTGCGACCCGGGCGAGGACGCCGACGCGTGGTCCGACGACCGGATCTGGAGCGAGCTGCAGCGTCGCGTCGGGGCCAACGGCCACGTGCTCAAGGAGGGGCCGATCACCTCGCGCACGGTGCTGCCGTTCCGCAGCTTCGTGCAGGAGCCGATGCACCACGGCCGCATGGTCCTGGCCGGCGACGCCGCGCACACCGTCCCGCCGACCGGGGCGAAGGGGCTCAACCTCGCCCTCGCGGACGTCCGCGTGCTGGCCGAGGAGCTCGAGCGGGCGGTGGCGGCGGGCGACCCGGCGCCGTTCGCCGACTACAGCCGGCGCGCGCTGGACCGGGTGTGGAAGGCCCAGCACTTCTCGTACTGGATGACCACGATGCTGCACACGCTGCCGGACGCGACGCCGTTCGACGTCCGCCGCCAGCAGGGCGAGCTCGCCGCGGTCACGTCGTCGACGGCCGGCTCGACGTTCCTGGCCGAGGCCTACACCGGCTGGCCGCGGCGCGCCTGACGCCCGGCGTGCTAGAACGTCCCCGTGACGACGTCCCCCTGGCCCCGTCGCGTCGGTGACCTGCTCCTGCGCGACGCCACCGAGAGCGACCTCGACCGCCTGGTGGAGCTGCGCAACGACCCGGGCGTGAACCGCTGGACCGTCCGCACGCACGTGCCACCGGACGTCCTGCGGCGTGAGTGGCTCGCCGTGCCGGCGAACGAGTCCGAGTTCTCCTGCCTCGTCGAGGTCGAGGGGGAGCTCGCCGCCCTGGGGTTCCTGGACGTCCAGGACGGCAGCGGGCAGCCGGGCGTCCCCGGGTCCACGGACGGCCTGATCGGCTACCTGGTCGACCCCGCGCACGCCGGTCGCGGCGTCGCCACCGCCCTGGCCCGCGAGCTGCTCGCCGTCGCCTTCGACCACCTGGGTCTGCGTCGCGTGACGGCGGTCTGCTTCAGCGAGAACGCGGCCTCCGCCCGGGTGCTGGAGAAGGCCGGCATGCGACGCGAGGCGCACCACGTGCAGGACTGCTGGCGTGCCGAGGGCGGCTGGTCCGACAGCTTCGTCTACGCCCTGCTGCGCACGGAGTGGGAGGCCGTCCGTCGACCCGGCTAGGCCGGTGGGGTCAGCGCGTCGCGCACCGGCACGAGCTTGGCCTGGGTCTCGGCCAGCTCGGACTCGGGCACGGAGTCGGCCACGATGCCGCAGCCGGCGAACAGCCGCACGGACGTGGGGGAGTCGAGCACGGCCGAGCGCAGGCCGATGCCCCACTCGCCGTCGCCGCGGGCGTCCACCCAGCCGACCGGGCCGGCGTAGCGTCCGCGGTCGAAGCCCTCGATCTCGTCGATGAGCGCCACCGCCGTCGGGGTGGGGGTGCCGCCGACCGCCGCGGACGGGTGCAGCGCCGCGGCCAGCGAGAGGGCGCCGTCCCCCTCGCGCACGACGCCCGTCACGTCGGTGGCCAGGTGCATGACGTTGGGCAGGTGCAGCACGAACGGAGACTCGGGCACGTTCATGCTCTGGCAGTGCGGGGCGAGCGCCTCGGCGACCGAGCGCACGGCGTACTCGTGCTCCTCGAGGTCCTTGCTGGAGCGGGCGAGGGTCGCCGCCAGGGCCAGGTCGCGCTCGTCGTCGCCCGTGCGCCGCACGGTGCCGGCCAGGACGCGCGAGGTCACCAGACCGCGCTCGAGGCGCACCAGCATCTCGGGCGTGGCCCCGAAGAACCCGTCGACGTGGAACGTCCAGCAGCTCGGGTAGGTCTCGGCCAGGCGCGACAGCGGCCAGCGGACGTCCAGCGGCTCGTCGGTCTCGGCGAGACCTCGCGGGCCAGCACGACCTTGTCCAGGTCGCCGGCCGTGATGCGGCGGACGGCCTCGGCGACCAGGCCCTCCCACGTCGCGCCGTCGACCGCGCCGTCGGAGAAGCGGGTGCCGACCGGGGCGGCCGGCTCGGGCTGCGTGACGAGGTCGGGCAGCGGACGCAGCGACGTGCCGACGACGGTGACCCAGCAGACGCCGTCACGGCGCCCGACCACGACCTCGGGCACGACGAGCAGGCTGTCCTTGCCCTGGTCGCTGAACGCGAAGGAGCCGAACGCCACGAGCCCGGAGCCGGGCCGGTCGACCTCGTCACGCACCACGGCGGTGCGGGCGACCTCGCGCCACCAGGTGCGTGCGTCGGTGAAGCGGTCGGGGCCGGCCGCCGCGAACGACGCCACGCGGCCCCAGCCGACCAGGCCGTCCTCGCCGTGCACCCAGGCCAGCAGCTGCGGGTCGTCGGGCAGGAGGTCGACGAGCGAGCCGGGGTCGTCCACCGGCACCGTGCGCACCACGAGCGGGGCGCTGGCGCCCTCGAGCGCAGGGTTCGTCACGGCGGCGAGCCTACCCGTGGGAAGGTTGGGGGGTGAGCCGAGCCAGCCTGGAGAAGCAGCCGCACGAGGTCGCCGCGATGTTCGACCAGGTGGCCAAGCGCTACGACCTGACGAACGACGTCCTGTCGCTCGGGCAGGACCGTCGCTGGCGCTCGCGCGTCGTCGAGCTGGTCGACCCGCAGCCCGGCGAGCGCATCCTCGACCTGGCCGCCGGCACCGGCACGTCCAGCAAGCCGTTCGCCGACGCGGGCGCGCACGTCGTGCCCTGCGACTTCTCGCTCGGCATGCTCGACGTGGGCAAGCAGCAGCAGCCCGGCCTGCCGTTCGTGGCCGGTGACGGCATGCGCCTGCCGTTCGCCGACGACTCGTTCGACGCGGTGACGATCTCGTTCGGCCTGCGCAACGTCCAGGACCCGCTGGAGGCCTTGCGCGAGCTGCGCCGCGTCACGCGTCCGGGCGGACGCGTCGTGGTGTGCGAGTTCAGCCGCCCGACGTGGGCGCCGTTCGCGACGATCTACTCCAACTACCTCATGCGCGCGCTGCCGCCGGTCGCCCGGGCGGTCAGCTCGAACCCCGACTCGTACGTCTACCTGGCCGAGTCGATCCAGGCCTGGCCCGACCAGCGGGGCCTCGCCCTGCGCATGGTCGAGGCCGGCTGGGGCCGCGTCGACTGGGTCAACCTCAGCGGCGGCATCGTCGCCCTGCACCGCTCCGTCAAGCCGTAGCCCGCCCGGCCCCGGTCTACCTGGGGCCCCAGGTGTTCTCGACGCCCCCAGGACTGCAGACCTGGGAGCGTCCGGTCTACCTGGGGCCCCAGGTAGACCGGAGAACCCGGGAACGCCGCGGAGTGCGTGTGACGGGGCTCACCTCTGACCCTCGTCCGTGCCTAGGGTGGTCTCGACAGCGCATGTGATTTGTTTCACAAGCGGACGAGGGACCCGGCGGAGGCAGACCGATGGGTGAGTACGCACCGATCCGGGTGCTCGGCGCGATCGCGGCCGGCTTCGCGATCTTCAGCGTCGCGATCGCTCCGCTGACCGGCCCGCGCCGCTACAACCGCGCCAAGCTCGACCGCTACGAGTCCGGCATCCAGCCGACGCCGGTGCCCGAGGGCGGCGGACGCATCCCGGTGAAGTACTTCTTCACCGCGATGATGTTCATCGTCTTCGACATCGAGATCGTCTTCCTCTACCCGTTCGCCGTCGCCTTCGACGCGCTGAGCTGGTTCGCGGTCCTCGCGGTGCTGCTGTTCCTGGTCAACATCACCGTCGCGTACGCCTACGAGTGGCGTCGGGGAGGCATGGCATGGGACTAGAGGAGAAGCTGCCCAGCGGCGTCCTGCTGAGCACCGTCGAGGGCCTGGCCGGCTACATGCGCAAGGCCTCGTTCTGGCCGGCGACGTTCGGCCTGGCCTGCTGCGCGATCGAGATGATGACGTTCGGGGCGCCGCGCTACGACTCGTCGCGCTTCGGCATGGAGGTGTTCCGGCCCTCGCCGCGCCAGGCCGACCTCATGATCGTGGCCGGACGCGTGAGCCAGAAGATGGCGCCCGTCCTGCGCCAGATCTACGACCAGATGGCCGAGCCCAAGTACGTGCTGGCCATGGGCGTGTGCGCGAGCTCGGGCGGGATGTTCAACAACTACGCGATCGTCCAGGGCGTCGACCACGTCGTGCCGGTCGACATGTACCTGCCCGGCTGCCCGCCGCGGCCCGAGATGCTCATCGACGCGATCTTCAAGCTCCACGACAAGGTGCAGCACACCAAGCTCGGCGCCCACCGCGCCGCCGAGATCGCCGAGGACGAGCAGGTCGCGCTCACCGCCCTGCCGACGCAGCTGCAGAAGGGCCTGCTGCGATGACCGAGTCCACCGGCGGCACGCAGGACCAGGGCGTCGACACCCGCGAGGCCCTCGTCCGGGCCGAGCGCACCGAGCTCAAGGTCGTGGACGTCCGCGAGGGCATGTTCGGCGCCCGCGACGGCGCCGACACCAGCGGCTACGGCGGCCTGCGCCGTCCGGTCGCGTTCCCGACGCCGACCCCGCCGCCGTACGGCGGCTGGTTCGACCAGGTCGCCGAGGCATTCGTCCGCGGCGTCGACGGCGGGACGCTCGAGGGCATCGTCGTCGACCGTGGCGAGCTGACGTTCCAGGTCCGGCGCGAGCACCTGCTCGGGGCGCGCGCCACCTGCGCGACGAGCCGAGCCTGCGCTTCGAGGTGCTCAGCAGCCTGTCCGGCGTCCACCTGCCGGGCGACGAGGGCGCCGAGCTGCACGTCGCGCTGCACCTGCTCTCGATGACCCACAACCGCCGCGTCCGGGTCGAGACCACCTGCCCGGACGCGGACCCGCACGTGCCCAGCGTCGTCAGCGTCTACCCGACCGCGGACTGGCACGAGCGCGAGACGTGGGACATGTTCGGCGTCGTCTTCGACGGCCACCCGGCGCTGACCCGCATCCTCATGCCCGACGACTGGCCCGGCCACCCCCAGCGCAAGGACTACCCCTTGGGCGGCATCCCCGTGGAGTACAAGGGGGCCACCGTGCCTCCGCCGGACGA
Source organism: Aeromicrobium sp. PFPM2_SD2 (assembly GCF_057364525.1). Taxonomy (NCBI): domain Bacteria; kingdom Bacillati; phylum Actinomycetota; class Actinomycetes; order Propionibacteriales; family Nocardioidaceae; genus Aeromicrobium; species Aeromicrobium sp. PFPM2_SD2. The sequence goes on along the minus strand of NZ_JBNFNZ010000054.1, from coordinate 1,996 downwards.
GCGGAGGTCGTACTCGTGACCAGCGACCCGTACGCGACCAGCACCGAGACCACCGAGGGTCCGGTCTTCACCGTCACCGGCCAGGACTGGGACACCATGACGCCGCCGGCGTCGAGGGCGACCGGCTCGTGGTCAACATGGGCCCGCAGCACCCGAGCACCCACGGCGTGCTCCGGCTGGTCCTCGAGATCGACGGCGAGACCGTCACCGACGCCCGGGCCGGCATCGGCTACCTGCACACCGGCATCGAGAAGAACATGGAGTACCGCACCTGGACCCAGGGCGTCACCTTCTGCACCCGCATGGACTACGTCGCCCCGTTCTCCAACGAGGCGGTCTACGTGCAGGCGGTCGAGCGGCTGCTCGGCATCGAGGACGAGGTGCCCGAGAAGGCAAAGGTGCTGCGGGTGCTCCTGCTCGAGCTCAACCGCATCTCCAGCCACCTCGTGTGCATCGCCACGGGCGGCATGGAGCTCGGCGCTCTCACGGTCATGACCTGCGGCTTCCGCGACCGCGAGCTGATCCTCGACGTCTTCGAGACCATCACCGGCCTGCGCATGAACCACGCGTACTTCCGCCCCGGCGGCGTCGCCCAGGACCTGCCGCCCGGTGCCCTCGACAAGGTCCGCGAGACCGTGGCGCTGCTGCGCAAGCGGCTGCCCGAGTACGCCGCCCTGTGCAACGCCAACCCGATCTTCAAGGCCCGGCTCGTGGACGTCGGCCACCTCGACCTGGCCGGCTGCCTGGCCCTGGGCATCACCGGCCCGGTGCTGCGCTCGACCGGGTACGCCTGGGACCTGCGCCGTACCCAGCCCTACTGGGACTACGAGACGTACGAGTTCGACGTCGCCACCTGGGAGCAGCCCGACGCCTACGGACGCTTCCGGGTGCGCCAGGACGAGATGTGGCAGTCGCTGCGCATCGTCGAGCAGTGCGTCGACCGGCTCGCCCGCATGGAGGGCGCACCGGTCATGGTCGCCGACAAGAAGATCGCCTGGCCCGCGCGGCTCAGCGTCGGCAGCGACGGTCAGGGCAACAGCCCCGAGCACATCGCGCACATCATGGGCGAGTCGATGGAGGCCCTGATCCACCACTTCAAGCTGGTGACCGAGGGCTTCCGCGTGCCGGCCGGGCAGGTCTACACGGCCATCGAGGCGCCGCGCGGCGAGATCGGCTGCCACCTCGTCTCCGACGGCGGCACGCGCCCGTACCGCGCCCACTTCCGCGACCCGTCCTTCGTCAACCTGCAGGGCACGTCGGTGATGAGCGAGGGCGGCATGCTCAGCGACGTCATCGTCGCCGTCGCGTCCATCGACCCCGTGATGGGAGGCGTCGACCGATGAGCACCCCCACGACCGGTCACCTGCCCGGCGACCCCGGACGTCCGCTGGCCGAGCCCGTCGCGTCGCCGCCGAGCGACGCGCCCCCGCTGCCTGACGCCACGCTCGCCGAGCTGCGCGAGCTGGCCGCCCGCTACCCGCAGCCGCGCAGCGCCCTGCTGCCGATGCTGCACCTCGTGCAGTCGGTCCAGGGCTGCGTGACCAGCCAGGGCATCGAGACCTGCGCGGAGCTGCTCGGGCTCAGCGCGGCCGAGGTGAGCGGCGTCGCGACCTTCTACACGATGTACAAGCGCCGCCCGATGGGCACGCACCACGTGGGCGTCTGCACCAACACGCTGTGCGCGGTGATGGGCGGCGACGAGATCTTCCAGCGGCTCTGCGCGCACCTGGACGTCGGCAACGACGAGACCACCGCCGACGGCGTCATCTCGCTCGAGCACATCGAGTGCAACGCCGCCTGCGACTACGCCCCGGTCGTCACCGTGAACTGGGAGCTGTTCGACGGCCAGACCCCCGACTCCGCCGTGGACCTGGTCGACCGGCTGCGCCGGGGCGAGCCGGTGCAGGCCACGCGCGGCGCCACGATCACCAGCTGGCGCGACGCCGAGCGCGTCCTGGCCGGCTTCGAGGACGGGCTGGCCGACGAGGGGCCGGCC
>NZ_JBNFNZ010000053.1:0-8714 GCF_057364525.1 Aeromicrobium sp. PFPM2_SD2 | reverse complement strand
TCGGCGGGCCCGTCTACGGCGGTCTGGTCGCCGGCGGCGGACCGGTCGGCCTGGCGGTCGTCACCGTCGGGGCACGGCCGTCGTCGGTCTCGTGGTGCTCGCCGTCGTCCTGGCCAGCCGCCTGGTCGGACCGTGGGTGGACACGACGCTCGACCCGGCGAACCTGCGGACCGCCTGACGTCGCGGACGGCGTGGGGGAGAGGCCGGTGTCGGCGCCGGGTGGCACGATGGTGCGGTGAGCCTCTACCGCGACCAGGCCGTCGTCCTGCGCACGCACAAGCTCGGTGAGGCCGACCGCATCATCACGCTGCTGGCCCGCGAGCGCGGGCTCGTGCGCGCCGTGGCCAAGGGCGTGCGCAAGACGTCCTCGCGCTGGGGCGCCCGCTCGAGCCGTTCATGCACGTCGACCTGCAGCTCGCCGAGGGACGCAGCCTCGACACCATCATCCAGGCGGTCACCCTGTCGGCGTTCGCCAAGGACCTCGGGGCCGACTACCCGTCCTACACGGCCGGCTCGGCGATGCTCGAGACCGCCGAGCGCCTGGTCGACGGCGACGGCGAGCCCGCGGTGCAGCAGTACCAGCTGCTCGTCGGCGCGCTGAACGCGCTGGCCACGCGCCGGCACAGTCCCGGGCTCATCCTGGACTCCTACCAGCTGCGCGCCCTCTCGGTCGCCGGCTACGCCCCGACGTTCGCCGCGTGCGCGCTGTGCGGGCTCGAGGGGCCGCACCGCAACTTCCACGTCCCCTCCGGCGGCACGCTGTGCGACCGGTGCCGCGTCCCGGGCTCGTCCAGCCCGTCCCCGGCGACCATCGAGCTGCTCGGGGCGCTGCTGGCCGGCGACTGGCCGGTCGCCGACTCCTCCGACGACCGGGCCCGGCGCGACGCCAGCGGCCACGTGTCGGCCTACCTGTCCTGGCACCTCGAGCGCGGCCTCCGCTCGCTGGCGCACGTCGACCGCTGAGGCCCCACTCGATGACCTATCGCCAGCCCACCCCGCACCCGAGTGGGGCCACCGCCCCGAGCCTGCCGCCCGAGCTCGTCCCCGCCCACGTGGCGATCGTCATGGACGGCAACGGACGCTGGGCCAAGGCCCGTGGCCTGCCCCGCACCGCCGGGCACGAGCGCGGCGAGGCGGCGCTGTTCGACGTCGTCGAGGGCGCCGTCGAGATCGGGGTCAAGGCGGTCAGCGCCTACGCCTTCTCCACCGAGAACTGGAAGCGCTCGCCCGAGGAGGTGCGCTTCCTCATGGGCTTCAACCGCGACGTCATCCGCCGCCGCCGCGACGAGATGCACGCCTTGGGTGTGCGGGTGCGCTGGGCCGGCCGCCGCCCGCGGCTGTGGCGCTCGGTCGTCCGCGAGCTCGAGATCGCCGAGGAGCTGACGAAGCACAACACCCGCTGCACCCTGACAATGTGCGTCAACTACGGCGGACGCGCCGAGATCGCCGACGCCGCCGCGGCGCTGGCCCGCGACGTCAAGGCCGGCCGCCTGGACCCGGAGAAGGTCACCGAGAAGGTGTTCGCCCGCTACCTGGACGAGCCCGACATGCCCGACGTCGACCTGTTCTGGCGCACGTCCGGCGAGCAGCGCACGAGCAACTTCCTGCCCTGGCAGGCGGTGTACGCCGAAATGGTGTTCAGCGACATCGCCTGGCCCGACGTCGACCGGCTCGCGCTGTGGGGCGCGATCGAGGAGTACGCGCGCCGCAACCGCCGCTACGGCAGCGCCTGACGCAGCACCGGGCCCGCCAGGCGAGGCCTGACGGGCCCGGGTCCCTGCCTGGGGGGTCAGGGCTTGAGGACGACCTTGACGTGGCCGTCGGCCTTCTTCTGGAACCGGTCGTACGCCATCGGCGCCTGGTCCAGGGGCAGGTGGTGGGTGGCGAAGTCGTCGACGCCCAGCGGGTCGTCGTCGGTGAGCAGCGGCAGGATGTCGTCCGCCCAGCGCTTGACGTTCGCCTGGCCCATGCGCAGCTGGATCTGCTTGTCGAACATGCGCATCATCGGCATCGGGTCGGCCATGCCGCCGTACACGCCGGACAGCGACACGGTGCCGCCGCGGCGCACGAGGTCGATCGCCGTGTAGAGCGCGCCGAGCCGGTCGACGCCGGCGGTCTTCATCATCGGCGCCGAGATCGCCGACGGCAGCAGGCCGGTCATCTTCTGCATGACCTTGGTGACGGGCGAGCCGTGGGCCTCCAGGCCGACCGCGTCCACGACCGAGTCCGGTCCGCGGCCGTCCGTCAGGCTCAGCACGACGTCGCGCAGGTCGTCGCCGTGCTCGCGCAGGTCGATGACGTGGACGCCGCGCGACCGGGCCCGCTCGAGCCGCTCGGGCACCAGGTCGATGGCGATGACCTTCTCGACGCCGCGCTGCTGCGCGACGCGCGTGGCCATGTCGCCGATCGGGCCGAGGCCCAGGACGAGCAGCGTGCCGCCGTCGGGGACGTCGGCGTACTCGACGGCCTGCCACGCGGTCGGCAGCACGTCCGACAGGAACAGGAAGCGGTCGTCGTCGGGGCCCTCGGGCACCTTGATGTGGGTGAACTGGGCCTGCGGGACGCGCAGGTACTCGGCCTGGCCGCCCGGCACCGAGCCGTACAGCTCGGAGTAGCCGAAGATCGCCGCGCCGGTGCCCTGCTCGCGCACCTGCGTGGTGTCGCACTGGGTCATGAGGCCCTGCCCGCACGGCACGCACGAGCCGCACGAGATCTGGAACGGGATGACGACGCGGTCGCCGACCTTGAGGTCGCCGACGCTCGAGCCGACCTCCTCCACGATGCCCATCGGCTCGTGGCCCAGGACGTCGCCGGGCTTCATGAACGGGCCGAGCGGCTCGTACAGGTGCAGGTCGGAGCCGCAGATCGCCGTGGACGTGATCTTGATGATCGCGTCGGTCGGCTGCTCGATGCGGGGGTCCGGCACCTCCTCGACCGAGACGTTGCGCGTGCCCTGCCAGGTGACTGCCTTCATGTAGGTCGCTCTCCCTCTTCGCGGTCGGACGTCCCGGGCCGTACCCGTCGCCGGGCGGGGGCAAAACGCCGGGGCGGGGCGCCGCGGCGCGCGGCCGATAGGCTGGCGGACGTGCGTATCGCCAGGTTTGCCGGGGACGACGATCCCCGCTTCGGAGTCGTTGGAGAGGAGGACGGCGTCCCCACGATCGCCGTCCTCAAGGGAGACCCGCTCTACGCGGGGTTCGAGCTGACCGGGCAGAAGGTGAAGGTCGAGGACGTCCGTCTGCTCGCCCCGGTCATCCCGCGCAGCAAGGTGGTGGGCATCGGGCGCAACTACGCCGACCACGCCGCCGAGCTGGGCAACGACGTGCCCGAGACGCCGCTCGTCTTCCTCAAGCCGAACACGAGCGTCATCGGCCCGGGCGAGCCGATCTTCCACCCCGAGCAGAGCTCGAACGTCCACTTCGAGGGCGAGCTCGCCGTCGTCATCGGCCGCATCTGCAAGGACGTGCCGGCCGCTGACGCGAGCAAGGTGATCTTCGGCTACACGGTCGCCAACGACGTCACCGCGCGCGACCTGCAGCAGAGCGACGGCCAGTGGGCCCGGGCCAAGGGCTTCGACACGTTCTGCCCGATCGGCCCGTGGATCGAGACCAACCTCGACCCGGCCGACCTGCGCGTGACGACGACGGTCAACGGCGAGACCAAGCAGGACGGGCGCACGTCCGACATGGTCCACAAGGTCGCCGACCTGATCGCGCACGTCTCGTCCTTCATGACCCTGCTGCCGGGCGACCTGCTGCTCACCGGGACGCCCGCGGCGTCGGCCAGGTGGTGCCGGGCGACTCGGTCAGCATCACGATCGAGGGTCTCGGCACCCTCACGAACCCGGTGGTGGACGCCTCGTGACCTACTCGACCGTTTCCGGCCCCGGCGACCGCCCGGTCGTCGGCCGCTTCTGCCCCTCGCCCACCGGCAACCCGCACGTCGGCATGGCCCGCACGGCGCTGTTCAGCTGGGCGTTCACCCGTCACCACGGCGGGAAGTTCGTCTTCCGCATCGAGGACACCGACGCCAGCCGCGACTCCCAGGAGTCCTACGACCTGCTGCTGGACGTCATGCGCTGGCTGGGCCTGGACTGGGACGAGGGCCCGGTCGTCGGCGGCCCAAACGGCCCGTACCGCCAGTCCGAGCGCATGGACGTCTACGCCGACGTCGCCCAGCGCCTGCTCGACGCAGGCCTGGCCTACAAGGCCTACGACACCGCCGAGGAGCTCGAGGAGCGCCGCGAGAAGGCGCGCGCCGAGGGCCGTCCCAGCGGGTACGACGGACTGCACCGCGACCTGACTGACAAGCAGCGTGCCGCCTTCGAGGCCGAGGGCCGCCAGCCGGTCATCCGGTTCAAGATGCCGCGTCGCGACTACACCTTCGACGACCTCGTCCGCGGGCCGATCACCTTCGGCGAGGCGGACGTCCAGGACTTCGTCATCGTCCGCGCCAACGGCCAGCCGCTGTACACGCTGACCAACCCGACCGACGACGCGATGATGGGCATCACCCACGTGCTGCGCGGCGAGGACCTGCTCAGCTCCACCCCGCGCCAGATCGCGCTGTACGAGGCGTTCGCGCAGATCGGCGTGGGCCAGGGCTTCGTGCCCGCGTTCGGCCACCTGCCGTACGTGATGGGCTCGGGGAACCGCAAGCTGTCCAAGCGCGACCCGGAGTCGAACCTGCTCGGCTACCGCGACCAGGGCTTCCTGCCCGAGGGCCTGCTCAACTACCTGGCGCTGCTGGGCTGGTCGCTGGACGCCGAGCGCGACGTGTTCAGCCTGGCCGAGATGGTCGAGGCGTTCGAGATCGGCCGGGTCAACCCGAACCCGGCCCGCTTCGACCTGGACAAGTGCACCGCCATCAACGGCTCGCACGTGCGCCTCCTGACGCCGGCCGAGCTCGTCGGCCGCCTCGTGCCGCTGTTCCAGGCCGAGGGCCTGGTCGCGGACCCGCCGACGGAGTTCCAGCTCGGCCTGCTCACCGCGGCCGCGCCGCTCGTCCACGAGCGCATGGCGCTGCTGAGCGAGGGCGTCTCGATGCTGCGCTTCCTGTTCGTCACCGACGACGCGTTCACCGTCGACGAGGCCGACCGGGCCAAGCAGCTGGACGAGAAGGGCCTGGAGGTCGTCCGCGCCGCCCGCGAGGCGCTCTCGGGGCTGACGACGTGGTCGACGGCGACGATCGAGGGGGCGCTGCGCGCCACCCTCATCGACGAGATGGGGCTCAAGCCGCGCGTCGCCTTCGGACCGGTCCGCGTCGCCACGACCGGCAGCCGCATCTCGCCGCCGCTGTTCGAGTCGCTGGAGCTGCTGGAGAAGCGCCGCACGCTGGCCCGGCTGGACGCGGCGCTGGCCTGAGCGTGGGGGACCCCGGTTTGGGACGCACCGGGGTCGTCGGGTAACGTTGTCTCTCGGTTCGGCGGAGCGATCCGGCGGCACCGGTGGGGTATGGTGTAATTGGCAACACGGCTGATTCTGGTTCAGTTGTTCTAGGTTCGAGTCCTAGTACCCCAGCTTCGAAGACATGGTTCTTCGACCTCCTGGCCCCGTTGTGTAGCGGCCTAGCACGCCGCCCTCTCAAGGCGGTAGCGCGGGTTCGAATCCCGTCGGGGCTACCAGGACCGCAAGGCCCCCGAGCATCGCTCGGGGGCCTTCGCCGTGTCTGGGGTTCTCGGGTCTACCTGGGGCCCCAGGGAGACCCGACGGTCCTCGGTCTGCCGGCCTGGGGGAGTCGAGGACACCGAGGGTGGTGCTGCCGGGCCGCCGTGGGCCCGCAGGAGCGACGGACGTCACCGGACCCCGATTCGGCGTCGCCAGAGGGCGCTGGTAGAGTCCTCTTCGGCTCAGGCGCTCCGGTGCCCGAGCCGCGCACGTGGCCCCGTTGTGTAGCGGCCTAGCACGCCGCCCTCTCAAGGCGGTAGCGCGGGTTCGAATCCCGTCGGGGCTACCACGTCGCAAGGCCCCCGAGCACCGCTCGGGGGCCTTCGTCGTCCCGGGCCGAGCCGGCGAACAGCGGGTCACGCCCCGAGCGCTCGGCCTAGCGCGAGCTCTAGCGGGGGACGAGGCCCGTGGCGCCCTGCCAGGAACCGTGCTCGGACAGTGGACGGAACCGGTAGGTCGCGAACTCGTGGTGGAAGTCGCGGCGCTCGCGCTCGCGCATGGCGTCCGCGTGCCGCGTCGGACCGGGCACGACGGAGCGGCCGTGGACCATCTCCAGCATCTGGCGGGTGCTGTGCCACACGGAGAACGTCGAGATCGTCCGGGGTGGACGAAGTCCGGCGACCGCGAGACTGACGCCCGGGTGGTCGCGCACGAGGCGCTCCACGGGTCGGCCGTGGTGGAGGAAGCGCGGGATCTCGGGGATGCGCATCCGGGCGAGCGTGACGGCCACGACCGGCTCGTCCTGGTCCCACGCACCCGCCCGAGCAGGCAACCCGGGGAACGCCGCGATGCTGGACCAGCGGCGCAGGTACTCCATCCGCACGTGCCACCCGGCGGCCAGGGAAAGTCCCAGCGGGTGGCGGGCCAGGAACCGGTCGAGGGCCGTCTCGTCCTGCCACTGGGCGAACACGGCCAGTCTCCGCAGCTGGAGCCGGTCCGGCGACACCACCGAGGCGCCGAGCCGCATCAGCGAGAGGCACTCCAGGTGGTCGAGCCCCGGCACGGAGGCCGGCGTGGGTGGGCGCAGCAGCGTCCTGGCGCCGGTCCGCCACGGGACCTCGGCGAGGTGGAAGCTGTGGATCATCATGACGCTCGCTGGAGCCGGTAGTGCAGCCGCAGGGCCGAGGCGCCCCAGACGCGGAGCTCGTGGTCCGTGCGCAGCACTCCGTGGGGGTCGACGTGGACGTGGAACGTCTCGTGCAGCGGGACCCGGGCCGCGTGCGCACGGGAACCGCGGACGACGACGTAGGCCCCGTCCTCGCCGAAACCTCCGCGGGGCGACTCCAGCAGCAGTCCTCCGTCGCCCGTGACCGAGGGACGGAGGAACACCTGCAGGTTGCCCGACTCGAGCGGGAACGCGACGTGGACGCTCGGCCGCGCGGCGCCGGGAAGCGTCCGCGCGGAGTAGGCACCGCTGAAGGCCGTCCGACCGCTGGCGCGCAGGGTCCGTGTCCACGCGGACGCGACCTGGACGCCGTGGCGGTCCCGGACCGGCGTGACGCTGCTGTCCATGCCGTGCGCGACGTCCAGCGGACGCATGGGCAGGGCGAGCTGCTCGACGCGGCGGCCCCACCACCGCGAGACCACCTCGCCGGCCGGCCAGAACACCGGTGACCATCCCGACCACACGTCCATCTGCCACGACCCGGTGTGCTCGTAGAAGTCGCGCACGAGCGGATGCAGGTCGCTCGCGCTGAACCCGGGGCCGTCCAGGACGGACATGGCCGGCAGCAGCCCGGCGTCGGGGTCAGCGGCGCCCAGCACGCCTCCGTGGCGCGCCGCTTCCGGCTCGATCCACTCCGTGCCCACCCGTGCCGACAAGCTCACCGGCGCGTCCAGCCACTGCTCGTCGCCGTCGAGGTCGACACGGCGGCCCGTGACGCGCCAGAAGCCTCGGGTCGCGAGGTCGAGCACGTGGGGCACGGACCGCATTGTGCCCCATGCGCACCGCGCGGCGGAGCGATTCGCTTGCTCGGTGCCCGACCCACGTTCGCGTCCGATTCCCGCCAGAACCCGTCGGCCCGACGCGTCATGATGGACGCGTGACCGACCTCCACGAGCAGCGCCACCGCGCCGTCGCCGCCCGCGACGCGCGCTTCGACGGCGTGTTCTTCACCGCGGTGCGCACCACCGGCATCTACTGCCGGCCGTCGTGCCCGGCGGTCACCCCGCGCATCCAGAACGTCGAGTTCTACGTCACCGCCGCCGCCGCGCAGGACGCCGGCTACCGCGCCTGCCGCCGCTGCCGGCCCGACACCGTGCCCGGCTCGCCGGAGTGGGACGTGCGAGCGGACGTCGTGGGCCGGGCCATGCGGCTGATCGGCGACGGCGTGGTCGAGCGCGACGGCGTCACCGGACTCGCGGCGCGCCTGGCTACAGCAGCCGGCACCTGACCCGGCTGCTGACCGACGAGCTCGGTGCCGGTCCGCTGGCCCTCGCCCGCAGCGCCCGCACGCAGACCGCCCGCCTGCTGGTCGAGACCACCACCATGCCCATGGCCGACGTCGCGTTCGCCGCCGGCTTCTCCTCGGTGCGCCAGTTCAACGACTCGATGCGGGCCGCGTACGGCATGACCCCACGCGAGCTGCGCAGCCGCGGCCGGCACGCGCCGCAGGCCAGCGGCACGCTGTCGCTGCGCCTGGCGGTGCGCCGGCCGTTCGCCGCCGGGCCGCTGCTGGAGTTCCTCGCCGACCACGTCGTGCCCGGCATGGAGACGGTCGAGGGACGCACGTACGTGCGCACCGCCCGGCTGCCGCACGGCCACGGCGTCCTGGCCCTCACGCTGCACGACGACCACGTCCGGTGCGACCTCGAGCTCGACGACCTGCGCGACACCGCGGTCGCGGTCGGCCGCGCCCGCCGTCTGCTCGACCTCGACGCCGACCCGGTCGCCATCGACGCGGTGCTTGCCGGCGACCCCGGACTGGCCCCGCCACGTCGCCGCGGAGCCCGGCCTGCGCCGTCCCCGGCTCGGTGGACGGCTTCGAGACTGCCGCCCGGACGATCGTGGGTCAGCAGGTCTCGCTCGCCGGCGCCGCGACCGTCCCT
>NZ_JBNFNZ010000052.1:0-9218 GCF_057364525.1 Aeromicrobium sp. PFPM2_SD2 | reverse complement strand
CCGGCCAGCACGTCGACCGCCTCGGCGACCCTCCAGCGCGTTGCCGGCGGCGACGCCGAGCGGGGTGGCCATGTCGGTCAGCAGCGCGACGGTGCTGACGCCGGCGTCCTTGCCGAGCGCGACCATCGTCTCGGCCAGCTCGGTCGCCTTCTCGAGGTCCTTCATGAAGCGCCGGAGCCGACCTTGACGTCCAGGACGAGCGCACCGGTGCCCTCGGCGATCTTCTTGCTCATGATCGAGCTGGCGATGAGCGGGATCGCCTCGACGGTGCCGGTGACGTCGCGCAGCGCGTACAGCTTCTTGTCGGCCGGGGCCAGGCCCGCGCCGGCGGCGCAGATGACCGCGCCGACGTCCTCGAGCTGGGCGAGCATCGCCTCGTTCGACAGGGACGCCTGCCAGCCCGGGATCGACTCGAGCTTGTCCAGCGTGCCGCCGGTGTGGCCCAGCCCGCGGCCCGACAGCTGCGGGACGGCGACGCCGCACGCGGCCACGAGCGGGGCCAGCGGCAGCGTGATCATGTCGCCGACGCCGCCGGTGGAGTGCTTGTCGGCGGTCGGCCACGACAGCGAGGAGAAGTCCATGCGCTCGCCGCTGGCGATCATCGCGTTCGTCCAGCGCGAGATCTCGCGGCGGTCCATGCCGTTGAGCAGGATGGCCATGGCCAGCGCCGACATCTGCTCGGGCACGACGTCGCCGCGGGTGAACGCGTCGACGACCCAGTCGATCTGGCTGTCGGTGAGGGCGTGGCCGTCGCGCTTGGCCATGATCACCTCGGGGGCGTCGTGCGGGGCGGGGCGCTCGGTCACAGGGCCACCTCGATCTTCTCGTAGCCGCGCAGCACCCAGGTGGGACGACGCGGGGCCTCACCGGCCAGGGACAGGGTCGGGAATCGCTCCAGCAGCAGGCGCAGCGTGATGCCGAGCTCCAGGCGGGCCAGCGGCGCGCCGAGGCAGAAGTGCAGGCCCATGCCGAACCCGACGTGCGGGTTCGGGTCGCGGGCGACGTCGAACGCGTCGGGCCGCTCGAAGGCCGCGGCGTCGCGGTTGGCCGAGCCCATCAGGCAGGCGACCGTCTCGCCCCGTGCGACCGTCACGCCGGCGACGTCGACGTCCTCGGTCGCCGTGCGCTCGAACAGCTGCAGCGGCGCGTCGAAGCGGATCAGCTCCTCCAGCGCGACCTCGACCGGCACCTCGCCGGACGTGACGCGCTGCAGCTGGTCGCGGTGCGAGAGCAGCGCGTGCAGGCCGTTGCCGAAGGTGTTGACCGAGGCCTCGTGGCCGGCGTTGAGCAGCAGCACCACCGTGGCGACGAGCTCCTCGTCGTCCAGCTTGCCGCTGCCGTCGCGCTCGCGGATGAGGTCGGTGACCAGGTCGTCGCCGGGAATGCCGGCGTCGAGCGCCGCCTTGCGCTCGGCCACGACCTCGCGGACGTACTCGGCGAACAGGGTGCTGGAGCGCACCGCCTCGGCCTTGACGTCCTCGCCGACGCCCTGCTCGTACATGTGGACGATGCCCTGGCTCCACTCGCGCAGCAGCGCGTGGTCGGCCCGCGGGACGCCCAGCAGGTCGGCGATGACGAACACGGGCATCGGCTCGGCGTACGCGGCCAGGACGTCGATCGTGTCGCCCGGCGCGTACGCGTCCAGCATCTCGGCGGCCAGCGTCTCGATGCGCGGGCGCATGCGCTCGACGTGCCCGCGGCCGAACGCGCCGGCGAGCAGGCGCCGCATGCGGGTGTGCACCGGCGGCTCGTTCTCCATGAGCTGGTTGCGGTGGAGCGTGTTGAACGGCTCCATCTGCTCGACCGGCTCCCAGTCGGTCCACAGCCGCCCGAGCCGGCGGTCGCGCAGGACGGCGCTGACGCTGGCGTGGGTCGTGGCCAGCCAACGGCCGTCCGTCTGGTCGCGCACCATCGGGGCGGTGGCGCGCAGCTGCGCGAGCAGCGGGTAGGGGTCGGCCACGAAGGCCGGGTCGGTCAGGTCGAGCGGGAGGGGGGTGAGGGTCACGAGTCCTTCTCGAGCGTCTTCAGGTCGGAGTCGTCGAACGCGTCGGGCAGCACGGCGGTCATCTCCTTGATGCCCGACGGCGTCTGCAGCAGCATCGTCGGGCCGCCGTTCTCCCACAGCAGCTGACGGCAGCGGCCGCACGGCATGATCGCGCGGCCCTCCCCGTCGACACAGGCGACCGCGACCAGGCGTCCGCCGCCGGTGGCGTGGAGCGCCGAGACCATGCCGCACTCGGCGCACAGCGCGACGCCGTACGCCGCGTTCTCGACGTTGCAGCCGAGCACGACACGGCCGTCGTCCACGAGTCCGGCCACGCCGACCCGGTAGCCGGAGTACGGCGCGTACGCGCGCTCCATCACCTGGGTGGCGTAGCGGGTGAGCGCCTCCCAGTCGATCGGGTCGTCGGGTCCGTCGATGCCGATCATCCGGCGCTGCCCTTGCGGTAGGTCTGGCCGCCGGCGGCCGGCGGCCTCAGCCGCTGGGCGGCCAGGGCCAGGACGAGCAGCGTGGTGACGTACGGCGTCATGCCGGTGAGGTCCTCGGGCACCGAGTCGCTGAGCAGGAACCACAGCGCGACCAGGACACCCAGGACGCCGCTCACGACCGCCGCCGTGCGGCGCGCCTTGCGCCACTGCCACACGGCCAGGCCGACGAGGAGCACCGCGACCAGCAGCAGCAGGCCGTGGATGCTCTCGCCGCCGCCGCGCAGGCGCAGCGTGTCGGTGTAGCCGAACAGGCCGGCACCGGCGAGCAGGCCGCCGGGACGCCAGTTGCCGAAGATCATCGCGGCCAGGCCGATGTAGCCGCGTCCGCCGGTCTGTCCCTCGCGGAAGGTGCTCGAGGCGACCAGGGCCAGGAAGCCGCCGCCAGGCCGGCCAGGCCGCCGGAGATGAGCACGGCCAGGAACTTGTAGCGGATGACGTCGACGCCGAGCGACTCCGCGGCGGCCGGGCTCTCGCCCACCGAGCGCAGGCGCAGGCCGAAGCTGGTGCGCCACAGGACGTACCAGGTCACCACGAACAGCAGGATCGCGATGAGCGTCAGCACCGACAGGTTCGTCACGAAGGCGCGCAGCAGCGCCGCGGCGTCGGAGACCACGAACCAGTTCTTGGCCTCCAGGTCGCCGAGCGGGTCCGACAGCGCCCCGATCGAGATCGCCGGCAGCGCGTCGATCGGCGGCGACTGGGTCTGGCCGCCGCCGCGGACGCCGGTGAACGACAGCGCCGCGAGGTACTGCACGGCACCGGCGGCGATGATGTTGATCGCGACGCCGGAGACGATGTGGTCGACGCCGAACGTGACCGTCGCCAGGGCGTGGATGAGGCCGCCGAGGGCGCCGAACAGGATCGCGCCGAGCACGCCCTGCCAAGGGCCGTAGAAGTAGCCGAAGTACCCGGCGCCGAAGGTGCCGAGGATCATCATGCCCTCGAGGCCGATGTTGACGATGCCCGCGCGCTCGGACCACAGGCCGGCCAGGCCGGCCAGGCCGATCGGGACCGCGGCCACGAGCGTGGCGCGCAGCGTGCCGGACGACGCGAGGTCGTCCGCGCCGGTGACGACGCGCAGCACGGCCAGCAGGACGATGAGGCCCGCGACGACCAGCAGGACGCGCGCCGGGGTGACCCGGCGGCGGCCGGACTTCGCCTTCGGCGACGTGGTCAGGTCGGTGGGGGCGCTCATGCCTTGGCCTCCTCGATCGTGGCGGGCTCGTCCAGGGCGGCCGCCACCTGACGCTGCTCGAGCCGGACGCGGTAGCGCCGGACGACCTCGTAGGCGATGACGACCGTGAGGACGATGACGCCCTGGGTGATCTTGACGATGTCGGGCGAGACGCCCACGACGATCTGCAGGCTGTTCGACTGCTCGTCGAGGAACGCGAACAGCAGGGCGCCGAGCGCGATGCCGATCGGGTGGTTGCGGCCGAGCAGCGCGATCGCGATGCCGGCGAAGCCCAGGCCGGACTGGAAGGTCGAGCCGTAGGAGTAGTCGTTGCCGAACAGCAGCGGCAGGCCGACCAGGCCCGCGGCGCCGCCGGAGAGCAGCATCGAGACGACGATCATCCGCTTGACGCTGATGCCGCTGGCGACGGCCGCGGTCTCCGAGCGTCCGGTCGCGCGCAGGTCGAAGCCGAACCGGGTCTTGGACAGCACGAACCAGTAGACGAAGCCGACCAGGACGGCCAGGAAGACGAAGCCGTAGACCTTCACCGACACGTCGTCGTAGACCTGGATGCCGGGGACCCGGCTGCCCTCGGGGACGGGCTTGGTGGCGGTGTTGTTGCCCCCGTCGTCAACCGCGACTTTGCGCAGCAGGTAGGCCACCAGCGCCGTCGCGATCGAGTTGAGCATGATCGTGGAGATGACCTCGCTGACGCCGCGGGTGACGCGCAGCAAGCCGGCGATGCCGGCCCACATGGCGCCCACGAGCACGGCGGCGACGACGGCCAGCAGCGTGTTCAGGTAGCCCGGCAGCCAGCCCTCGCCGGCGACCACGGCCGCGGCGAACGACGCGACGCGGTACTGGCCGTCGACGCCGATGTTGAACAGGTTCATCCGGAAGCCGATGGCCACCGCGATCGCCGACAGGTAGTAGACCGTCGAGGCGTTGACGATGTTCACGATGGCCCGGTGGCCGGGGACGCTGAGGATCTGCGCCCACACGTCGGCGACGGAGTCGCCGGCCGCGACCAGCACGAGGCTGGTGATGACGAAGGCCATCAGCAGGGCCAGCACCGGCGCGCCGACGGCGAGCACGACGCGGGACGTACGCGGGCTCATCGAGCCTCTCCTTCCGCGGCACCGGTCATGGCCGAGCCGAGGTCCTCGGGGGTCACGTCCTCGGGGTCGAAGCTGCGGACCAGGCGGCCGCGCAGCAGCACCGAGATGGTGTCGGACAGGCCGATGAGCTCGTCCAGGTCGGCCGAGATCAGCAGCACCGCGAGGCCGTCGCGGCGGGCGCGCTTGATGTGGCCCCAGATGGCGGCCTGCGCGCCCACGTCGACGCCGCGCGTGGGGTGCGCGGCGATGAGCAGGACGGGGTCACCGGACATCTCGCGCCCGACGATGAGCTTCTGCTGGTTGCCGCCGGACAGCGCGCGGGCGAGGGTGTCGATGCCCGGGGTGCGGACGTCGTACTCCTCGACGATGCGCTGGGTGTCGGCGCGGGCGCCGGCGCGGTCCACGAGCGCGCCCTTGACCACCGGGCGGCGGGTCTGGTGACCGAGCACGCGGTTCTCCCACAGCGGCGCGTCCAGCAGCAGCCCGTGGCGGTGGCGGTCCTCGGGGACGTAGCCGATGCCGGCCTCGCGGCGCTCGCGGGTGGAGCGGCCGGCCAGGTCCTCGCCGGCCAGCGAGACGCGGCCGGTGGCACCGGGGCGCATGCCCATGATCGCCTCGACGAGCTCGGCCTGGCCGTTGCCCTCGACGCCGGCGATGCCGAGGATCTCGCCCCGGTGGATGGTCAGGTCGATGCCGTCGAGCAGGCGGCGCTCGCTGCCCGGCGCGGTGAGGGTGAGGTCCTGCACGTCGAGCACGACGACGTCGGTGACGGTGGACGACTCGGTGGCCGGGCTGGGCAGCTCGGAGCCGACCATCATCTCGGCCAGCTGGCGCGAGGTGACCGACCCGGCGGGCACGGTGTCGACGGTGGTGCCGCGGCGCACGACGGTGACCTCGTCGGCGACCGAGAGCACCTCGTCGAGCTTGTGCGAGATGAAGATGACGGCCAGGCCCTCGGCCTTGAGCTCGCGCAGGTTCTCGAACAGCTCGTCGACCTCCTGCGGGACGAGCACCGCGGTGGGCTCGTCGAGGATGATCACCTTCGCGCCGCGGTAGAGGACCTTGAGGATCTCCACGCGCTGGCGGGCACCCACGCCGAGGTCCTCGACGAGCACGTCGGGCTCGACCTCCAGGCCGTAGGTGCGGGCCAGCTCCAGGACGCGCTGGCGGGCGCCGTCGCCGATGCCGTGCAGCTTCTCGGCGCCCAGGACGACGTTCTCGAGCACGGTCAGGTTGTCGGCCAGCATGAAGTGCTGGAACACCATGCCGACGCCGGCGGCGATCGCGTCGGCCGGCGAGGACAGGGAGACCTGCTCGCCGCCGATCTCGATCGTTCCCGAGTCGGGCTTCTGGACCCCGTAGAGGATCTTCATGAGCGTCGACTTGCCGGCGCCGTTCTCGCCGACGACGGCGTGGACGGTGCCGCGACGCACGTCGATGTTGACGTCGTGGTTCGCCACGACGCCCGGGAAGGTCTTGCCGATGTCGCGCAGTCGGACGACCACCTCGCCCGTGGGCGCGGTCACGGAGTCGCTCACGACTCTCCTCTCTCGGGGGCTCGGACGGGGCCGAGGGACAAAGCCGGGCCCGGGGTCACGGTACGCGACGCCCCGGGCCCGGGTCAGAGCCGGATCACGGCTTCGTGGGGACCTCGATCTTGCCGTCCACGATCTGCTGCTTGTAGTCCTCGAGCTGGTCGGCGACGTCCTTGAGGTGGTCGCCGGTCGTCGAGTAGCCGACGCCGTTCGACGCCAGGTCGTAGACCTGCGGGCCGGTCTTGACCGCGTCGTCGTTGACGTTCTTGAGGAACTCGTGCACCGCGACGTCGATGTTCTTGACCATCGAGGTCAGGATGACGTCCTTGACCGAGTCGTCGGCGGTGAGCGCCTGGTCGGAGTCGACGCCGATGGCCCAGTTGCCCTCGCCCGCGGCCTTGGCGGCCTCGAACACGCCGCCGCCGGAGCCGCCGGCCGCGTGGTAGACGATGTCGGCGCCGGCGTCGAACATGCCCTCGGCCGCGGTCTTGCCCTTGGCCGGGTCACCGAAGCCGCTGAAGTCCGGCGGCTGCGTCAGGTAGCGGGTCTGGACCTTGATGTCGGGCTTGACGGCCTTGGCACCGGCGACGAAGCCGGCCTCGAACTTCTGGATGAGCTCGGTCTCGACACCGCCGACGAAGCCGACGTTGCCGGACTCGCTCTTGAGCGCCGCGGCCGCGCCGACCAGGAACGAGCCCTGCTCCTCGGCGAACAGCAGGTTGGTGATGTTGGCGCCCTCGACGGCGTCGTCGACGATCGCGAAGCTGACCTCGGGGTTCTCCGCGGCGACCTTGCCGACCGACGCGCTGTAGGCGAAGCCCACGGCGATGACGGGGTTGTAGCCGGCGTCGACGAGCTCCTGCAGGCGGCCCTCGCGCGCCGACTCGGCCTCGCCGTCCTGCGCCTCGGCGGTCTGGTAGTCGAAGCCGAACTCGCACGCGGCCTTCTTCATGCCCTTCGCGGCGGAGTCGTTGAACGACTGGTCGCCCTCGCCGCCCACGTCGAAGGCCATGCCGACCTTCATGTTGCTGGTCTTCTCGACGCAGTTCTCGCCACCGGACTCGGTGGACGCGGTGTCATCGCTCTTCTTGGAACAAGCCGCACCCGCGAGCACGAGGGCGACCACGCCGGCGATGGCGGCGGTTTTGGTCAGACGACGCAAGATGTTTCCTCCTCAAGGACGAGGACCCGCCCGGGTCCCAGGAGGCACCCTAACCGCAGGCGCTCGTCCGCCCGGCACGGTCAACCAAGTTGTAACAATCGCCCGCGCGCGTCAGGGCTGGATGGCAGCGCAGGCCATGACCGTGGCGCCGACGGCGATGGCCGCCTCGTCGACCCGCAGGTTGCCCTGGTGCAGGTCGTAGGTGGGCCCGTCCGGGGTGCGCGTGCCGAGCCGGCCCATCGCGCCGGGGATGGACTCGACGTACCAGGCGAAGTCCTCGCCGCCCAGCGACTGCATGGTGGTGGCGACCGCCGCCGGGCCCAGCGCGTCGGCGACGGCCTGGCGCAGCACCTGGGTGGCGCCGAAGTCGTTGACCACCGGCGGGACGCCGCGCGTGTAGTGCACGTCGGCGCTGACGCCGTAGGGCTTGACGATGTCGCTGATGAGGCCGCGGACCAGGTGCTCGGCCTGGTGCCAGGCGTTCGCGTCGAGCATGCGCAGCGTGCCGCTGAGCTCGCCGCTGGCCGGGATGACGTTGGCCGCCACGCCCGAGCGGACCTGGCCCCAGACCAGGCTGGCACCGGCGCGCGGGTCGAAGCGCCGCGACAGCGCGGCGGGCAGCTGGGTGATGAGCGAGCCGAGCGCGTAGGTGAGGTCCTCGGTGAGGTGCGGGCGCGACGTGTGCCCGCCCCGGCCGCTCAGCACGATGGTGATGCGGTCCGAGGCGCCGGTGATGGGCCCCTCGCGCAGTCCCACTCGGCCGACGTCCAGCGACGGGTCGCAGTGCAGGGCGAAGATGCGGGTGACGCCGCGCAGGGCGCCGCTGGACATGACCTTGAGCGCACCGCCGGGCATGACCTCCTCGGCGGGCTGGAACAGCAGGCGCACGCGGGTGGGCAGGCGCTCGTGGGCGTCGAGCTCGGCTAGGGCCAGGCCGGCGCCGACGAGCGCGGAGACGTGCACGTCGTGGCCGCAGGCGTGCGCGACGCCCGGGACGGTCGAGCGCCAGGGGTCCTTGGTGGTGTCCTCGAGCGGCAGCGCGTCCAGGTCGGCGCGCAGGCACACGACGGGCGCGTCCTCGGGGCCGATGTCGGCGGTCAGGCCGCTGTCGCCGAGCCGGGTGTGGGCGATGGAGGCCTTGTCCAGCCAGGAGGCCACGACGTCGGTGGTGCGCTCCTCCTGCCACGACAGCTCGGGGTAGGCGTGCAGGTCGCGGCGCAGGGAGACGAGGTCGGGGGTCAGGTGCTCGACCGCGTGCTGGATGCGCTCGGCCGACGTCGTCATGGCTCCCAGGGTATCGCCGCCGTCCAGGTCTGCCTCGTTCGTCCACCACCCGGGACGCGCGCGGACGAGCCCGCCGCGGGCCGCGCGACTACCGTGGGGACATGTCCGGGTTCTCGCTCACCTACACGCTGTTCACGCTGCTGGGCTCGCTGTTCCTGCTGGCCGTGCTGGGCGGCTGCGTCTGGGTGATCGTGCGGAACTTCCGCGAGGCGCGCCGGCACGGCCTGGACCCGTTCACGCTGCAGACCACCGCGTACTCGCGGGTGCTGACTAGCAAGCTGGTCGAGCCGCCGCGCTCGCTGGAGGACCGCCTGGCGCAGATCGACGACCTGCACGCCCGCGGCCTCATCGACGACGACGAGCGCCGTGCCGCCCGGACCGCGGCCCTCGGCGACCTCTGAGCGTCAGGACGCCAGCGTCGCGGTCTGCTCGGCCCGCTCGCGGCCCACGGCCAG
>NZ_JBNFNZ010000051.1:0-9235 GCF_057364525.1 Aeromicrobium sp. PFPM2_SD2 | reverse complement strand
CGCACGCGGCCCGGGGCCCTCGGTCGGGCGGACGGCACGCGCGCAGCATCCCGGTCGCGATGCTGCTGGGCGCCACGCTCGTCGCCCTGGCCGACGTCATCGGCCGCACGGTCATCGCCCCGGCGCAGATGCCGGCCGGCCTCATGGTCGCGATCGTGGGCGCGCCGTACTTCGTCTACCTGCTCTGGCGCTCGAAGATCTGATGGGTGCACGAAGGGCCCCGGCGAACCGCTCGCCGGGGCCCCTCGTACGTCCTGCGGGCTACAGCCGCCAGCAGGACGACGGCGCCGGCTTGCCGGCCAGCCGTGCCTCGAGGAAGCCGTAGACCTCCGTCGCGTTGTTGAGGATCCCGCCCACGTGCAGCGGGCTCGCGTTGGTGCTCAGCCGCACGTTCGCCCCGCGGTCGCACCAGTCGACGGCCAGCTGGCGTCCGGTGCGGTAGGGGATGACGTCGTCGAGCACGCTGTGCGTCAGCAGCACCGGCGCGCTCGGCCGGATGCGGCCGATGCGCTGGTCGTCGATCATCGTGCGGAACGGCTCGCGGGCGATGAGGTCGCCCAGGCTCGAGCCGTCCACGGTGAAGTCCTTCGACCGCTTGAACGAGGCGTTGAACAGGTCGAAGACGCAGTCGTCGGAGGCGTCGGCCAGGAACTGCTTGCCGCGCTCGTTGAGGTACGGCTGCAGGTCGATGTCGTAGCTGTCGGTCAGGCCGGTCACGGCGAACCACAGGAACTCGGCGTACAGCGTGCCGTCGAGCACGCCGGGCAGCACGCTCAGGTCGGCCGGCACGGCGCCGGCGACGGTGCCCTTGACCTGCAGCTCGGGGGCGTAGGAGCCGGCGAGCTCGGCCGCCGACGCCGCGGCGCCGGCCGCCCTGGGACGTGAGCCGTAGATGCCGACCGGGCTGGAGGCGGCTCAGGCCGGTCCAGTCCTGGCGCTGGGCAGCGCGGACGGCGTCCAGCACGGCCTGCCCCTGCGAGACCCGGTCCATGTAGGTGTGGGCGCCGGCGGTGCCGAGTCCCTCGTAGTCGGTGACCGCGAGGGCGTAGCCGCGCTTGAGCAGCCCGGCCATGAACAGGCCCTCGTACTCGACGCCCTCGGTGAACAGGCGCGACGGGGCGCACGTGTCGCCCACGCCCTGGGTGCCGACCGCGTAGCCGATCACCGGCCGCGTGCCCGGCCCCTTCCAGGCGGCCTTCGGCACGATGACCGAGCCGGAGACGGCGTGACGCTCGCCGGTGCGGTCGCGCGACGTGTAGAGCATCCGCTTCGACGTGTAGGCCACGTCGCTGACGCCGGCCGGGTCGAGCAGGTAGCGGATCGGCTCGGTGCGGATGACGGTGCCGTCGCCCGATGGCAGCGTGGCCGGCGCCTCGTAGAACGGCAGCACGTCGTCGTCGCCGGCGGCCTGGGCGGCCGGCGCGAGCGTGGCGATCATCGCCGCGGCGACGGCGACGACGCCGGAGCGCAGCAGTGGTCGTCTGGTCATGGTGTCCCTCTTCCCCCGAGTTCCTACCGACAGGTAACAGGAGGACTGTCGCAGGTGACCGGGGTCACACGCCGGGGCGTCCCGGGGAACGGGACGTCCGTCGGACGGCCGGGTGGAAAGGGTTGGCCGTCCGACGGGCGAAGCGTCGGTGGGCGCGGCCGGGCAGGCCGCGCGCGTCGCGCCAGGACGTCCCATCGGCACGGGGGCCCGCCGCTGAAGCGGTTGTGCGGCACATCTTTCGGTGACCGCCGACACCGCCGTCTCAGCGCGTCGGGCCGGCCCCCGCGGCGCGCCCCGACGAC
Organism: Aeromicrobium sp. PFPM2_SD2; assembly: GCF_057364525.1. Classification (NCBI taxonomy): domain Bacteria; kingdom Bacillati; phylum Actinomycetota; class Actinomycetes; order Propionibacteriales; family Nocardioidaceae; genus Aeromicrobium; species Aeromicrobium sp. PFPM2_SD2. Next base: position 7,444 of record NZ_JBNFNZ010000051.1, on the reverse strand, counting down.
GCCCTCGACGGCGTCCCACAGCCAGACGCCCAGCGCGACGACGACCACGACGGCGTGGGCCGTGCCGGGGGAGAACCCGTCCCACTCCGCTCGGATCGCGTCCACGGCGCGGGGGGCGAGCAGCTGCTCGGTCCAGCCGAGGTACACGAACCGGGCCCGCGAAGAGGCGCCCAGGACGACGTTGGCGATCGCCAGGTCACGGGTCCAGCCGCCGGTCAGGTACTTCACCACCTCGAAGCCGGCCTCGACGACCAGCAGCACGAGGACCAGCGGGAGCCAGAAGCTCCACAGGTCCGGGTCGAGCACCGGCACGTCGTCGCCGTCCAGCGAGAGCGGCGGGCGGACCTGCTGCCAGACCAGGAGGGCTGCGAAGAGGGCCAGGAAGGTCAGCGTGGCGACCAGGTCGGTGAGCGACCCTCGGCGACGCCGTGCGGCCGGCAGCTGCTCCGGGCTCCAGTCGACGTCCAGGCTCTCGCGGACGCCGCTGCCGCCACCGCCCCGCTCGACCAGCACGAACACCAGGGTCGTCCAGAAGGCGATGTGCACGACCAGGGTGAGCGCCATCCACACGGCGCTGCCGAGGACGTCGCCCGGCGACTCGCCGGTGGCGACCTGGACGATCGCGAACGCGAGCGTGGAGACCGGGACGGCGACGAGCAGGATCCCGCGCAGGGTGCGCTCCCACGCCGGGTAGACCTCCGGGCCCAGCAGCTGCAGGCGGCGTCCGGTGTACTCGGCGGCGAGGGCCGTCGGCTCGCCCAGCTCGACGAGCGCCTCGTGCTCGGCGAGCGCAGGGTCCAGGCCGGGACGCTCCTCCAGCAGGGACTCGACCCGATCGGCGATGCTCGCGCGCAGCTCGTCGGCGACGTCGGCGCGCTGCTCCTCGGGCAGCCGCGACGTGACGGCGTGGACGTAGCGCTCGGCCAGGGACGTGGTGGTCGGGGTCATCGCTCTCACCTCAGGCTCTCGATCGACGTGTGCAGGGTCCGCCACTCGGCGAGCAGCGCGTCCAGCAGTGCGCGTCCCTCGTCGCTGACCTCGTAGAACTTGCGGGGACGCGACTCCTCGGTGTTCCACTCGCTCGTCAGCAGCCCCTGCTTCTCCAGGCGTCGCAGGAGCGGGTAGAGGGTGTTGCCCTCGACCACGAAGCCGGCCCGCGCGAGCGTCTCGAGCAGGGCGTAGCCGTAGGTCGGACGCGTGAGCGTGGCCAGGGCGGCCATCACCACGGTGCCGCGGCGCAGCTCCTGCAGGTGTCCGGCGAGGACGTCGTCATCCATGGACGGCACGATAATGTGTGTCACACACCATTGTCCAGCACGCACCGTCTGCCGCTCCGTCGCGGCTCCCTAGACTGCGGCGCATGAGCGACGTGGTGGTGGTGACGGGCGGGACCCGAGGGATCGGCGCCGAGGTGGTGCGCCGGCTGCACGCCGACGGGCACGCGGTGCTGGCCGTGCACGGGTCGCCGGACCCCGGCGAGCTCGAGCTGCCGGTCGACGGTCCGCCGGTCGCCCTGCTGCAGGCCGACGTGGCCGACCCCGCGTCGGCGCTCGCGATCCTGGAGGCCGCGGACGAGCTCGGGCCGGTCAGGGGACTGGTCAACAACGCCGGCGTCACCGGCCCGCTCGGCCCGGTCGAGGACCTCACCGACGAGGTGCTGGACCGCGTGCTCGCGGTGAACCTTGCCGCACCGGTCCGGCTCTGCCGCGAGGCGGTGCGCCGCTGGTCGACCGAGGGCGGGGAGGGCCGGGCCATCGTCAACGTCACGTCCATCGCCGCCGTGACCGGCTCGCCCGGCGAGTACGTCGCCTACGCGGCCTCGAAGGGAGGCCTGGAGTCGTTCACCGTCGGACTCGGCCGGGAGGTGGCCACCCGCGGCATCCGGGTCAACGCGGTGTCGCCGGGCACGATCGAGACCGGCATCCACGCCCGGGCCGGGGAGCCCGACCGTCCCGCGCGGGTCGCGCAGCGCATCCCCGATGCGCCGGCCGGCCGGGCGGACGAGGTCGCGGCGGCGGTGCAGTGGCTGCTCTCGGACGAGGCGTCCTACGTCACCGGCACCGTGCTGCGCGTCGGCGGCGGGCTGTAGCCGGGGCCGCCGTCGCGCGGCCGCATGACGGGTCCCCGGACGCAGCCGCTCCCCGGACCCGTGGGGGAAGACGGGACCGGGGAGCGGCCGGTTCGGGGGAGGTGGTGCTCAGGCCGTGGCGGCGGCGCCGAAGACCTCGACGATCGCGGCGTCGAACGCCTCGAGGTCGTCGGGGTTGCGCGAGGTGACGAGGTCGAAGCCGTTGGCGTGGCAGACCTGCACCTGCTCGTCGACCCAGGTGCCGCCGGCGTTCTGGACGTCCACGCGCAGCGACGGGTACGAGGTGAGGGTCTTGCCCTTCAGGACGTCGGTCTGCACGAGCGCCCACGGGCCGTGGCAGATGGCCGCGACCGGCTTGCCGGCCTCGGTGAATGCCTTGACGAACGCCATGGCGTCCTCGTCGAGGCGCAGGGTGTCGGCGTTGATGGTGCCGCCGGGCAGGATCAGCGCGTCGTAGTCGCCGGCCGACGCGTCCTTGACCGCCTTGTCGACGGGGAACGTGTCGGTCGGGTCGGTGTCGCCGGTGACCGTCTTCACCTCGCCGGTCTCCGAGGCCAGGAGGTCGAGCTCCCAGCCCTGGTCGAGGACGGTCTGGCGCGGGTCGGCCAGCTCGGCGTGCTCCACGCCGCTGTTCGAGGTCAGGATCGCGATCTTCATGACCGGGACGTACCCCGTCGGCGCCGGCTCAAGCACTCAGCCCAGCACCGAGTCCATCTGCTCCAGCGCCTGCCGCGTGCCCTCGACGGCGCCCATCTCCACGACCTGCTCCAGCGCCTCGCGGGTGTCGTAGCGCGTGACCCAGCGCAGCTCGGTGCCGCCGTCGCGGGCGCTGAGCCGGACGTCGGAGCGTCCGACCGGCATGTCCTCGACCGGCTCGAACGAGTCGTCGGCGAAGCCGTCGGTGAAGGCCAGGTGGTCGGGCACCTCGACCTCGTCGACGTGCCACCAGCCGGGCAGCTTCTCGCCCTCGGGGCTGGTCATGAAGTAGCGGACGCGGCTGCCGGGGGTGAGGTCGTGGTCGCGGACGGTGGCCGGGTAGCCGGGCGGTCCCCACCACCTCTCCAGCCGTCGCGGGTCGGACCACAGCTGCCAGACGCGCTCGACCGGCGCGTCGAGGCGGACCACTGCGGTGAGGGTGTGCTGCTCGAGGTCGGGCTCGACGCTGACGACGGCCATGGGGGTCTCCGTTCGTGGCGGTGGAGGTCAGCGTCCCCCTGGCGGGCGGCGTGGCGCAAGACCCTCAGCGGTACGCGGGCGAGCGAGGGGCCGGGGCGTCGGACGTGTCGAGCAGCGGCAGGACCCGCGGGGCGATGAGGGTCGAGAGCACCATGACGCTGGTCGAGCGGACGACCGCGCCGGTGCGGGCCAGGCGCAGCAGGACGTCCTGGAGCTCGTCGTTGGAGCGGGCCGCGAGCTTGCACAGCACGTCCGCCGTGCCGGTGGTGGCGTGCGCCTCGAGCACCTGCGGCACCTCGGCCAGCTCGGCGGCGACCTGCTCGAGGGCGCCCTGGGCGATCTCGAGCGTGACGAACGCCTGCACGCCGAAGCCGGCGGCGGCCGGCTCGACCGTCGGGGACCAGTCGCGCAGCACCCCCGTCGTCGGCGAGCCGGCGCAGCCGTGACTGGACGGTCGCCCGGGCGACGCCGGTGCTGCGCGAGAGCTCCAGGTCGCCGGCGCGCGGGTGCTCCTCCAGGGCGTGCAGCAGTGCCAGGTCCAGCGCGTCGAGGTGGTGGCTCATGGGCGTCAGGCTAGGCAGGTTGCCAGGTCAGACCGCAGGTCGTGGCGCCGATCCGGTGGATCTGACCAGGTCGCGGTGGGCAGGTTGCCACTCGACCTCCGGACGTCCTTGCATCGGACCACCCGACCGGAAGGACCGTGCCATGACCCTGCAGGACACCCTGACCGACGCCGAGCGGCTCGCCGAGCTCGACCTCGCGACCCTCCAGCAGCTCGTGGGCCTCGTCGAGCACGACGACGCCGCCGACCCGTTCCCGGTGACCGGCTGGGACGCGGTCGTCTGGTCCGTCGGCAACGCGACGCAGAGCGCCCACTTCTTCCAGTCCGCGTTCGGGATGGACCTGGTCGCGTACTCCGGCCCCGAGACAGGCAACCGCGACCACGTCGCCTACGTGCTGACCAGCGGCGTGGTGCGCTTCGTGGTCAAGGGCGGCGTCGACCCGGCCAGCGGCGTCATCGCCCACCACGCCCGCCACGGTGACGGCGTCAGCGACATCGCGCTCGAGGTGCCGGACGTCGACCGCTGCGTCGCGCACGCGCGCTCGGTCGGGGCGACCGTGGTCGAGGAGCCGCACGACGTCAGCGACGAGCACGGCACTGTCCGCGTCGCCGCCATCGCCGCGTACGGCGACACCCGGCACACGCTCGTCGACCGCAGCCGCTACAGCGGCCCGTACCTGCCCGGCTACGTCGCGCGGACGTCCACCTTCCGCAAGCGCGAGGGGGCGCCGCGGCGCATCTTCCAGGCGCTCGACCACGTCGTCGGCAACGTCGAGCTCGGCCGCATGGAGGAGTGGGTCGACTTCTACCGCCGGGTCATGGGCTTCACGAACATGGCCGAGTTCATCGGCGACGACATCGCCACCGACTACTCCGCGCTCATGAGCAAGGTCGTGGCCAACGGCAACCACCGGGTCAAGTTCCCGCTCAACGAGCCGGCGATCGCCAAGAAGAAGTCGCAGATCGACGAGTTCCTGGAGTTCTACGACGGTCCCGGCGCCCAGCACCTCGCGCTGGCGACGAACGACATCCTGGCCGCCGTGGACGCGCTGCGGGCCGAGGGCGTCGTCTTCCTCACGACCCCGGACTCGTACTACGAGGACCCCGAGCTGCGCGCCCGGATCGGCGAGGTGCGCGTGCCGATCGAGGAGCTGCAGAAGCGCGGCATCCTGGTCGACCGCGACGAGGACGGCTACCTGCTGCAGATCTTCACCAAGCCGCTCGGCGACCGGCCGACGGTGTTCTTCGAGCTCATCGAGCGGCACGGCTCGCTGGGCTTCGGCAAGGGCAACTTCAAGGCCCTGTTCGAGGCGATCGAGCGCGAGCAGGAGCGCCGCGGCAACCTGTGACGTCCCTCGACGGGCTCGGGGAGCGAGCCGCTCCTCGAGCCGGTCGGCAGGAGCCGCGGCTCAGGCGCCGGGGACGACCCGGGCCAGGGTCTCGGGGTCGCGGGCGACGACGGTCGTGCCGTCGTCGGCGGTGATGATCGGCCGCTGGATCAGCCTCGGGTTCGCCACCAGGTGCTCGACCCACTCGTCTCGGTGCTCGGCGTCGCGGGGCAGCGCCTTCAGCTCGAGCTCCTTGGCGACGGCCTCGTTCATGCGCGTGACGTCCCACGGCTCGAGCCTCAGGCGTCCGAGCACGTCGCGCAGCTCGGCGGCGGTCGGCGGGTCGTCCAGGTAGCGGCGCTCGGTGTACGCGACGCCGGCCTCGTCGAGCGCGGCCTTGGCGGTGCGGCACTTGGCGCAGGCGGGGTTCATCCAGATCTCCACGTCCCAGGTCTAGCAGAGCGCGGGCGCCTCGCGGCCGACCGGTAGAGTCGGGGCGTTCTGCGACGCCCGCTCGCGGTGTCGGTCCCCGTCCCGAAAGGCCCACGATGCGCCGAGTCGCGCCCGTCGCCCTGCTCCTCGCCGTCTCGTTCCTGATGTCCGGCTGCTTCCGGCTCGACGTGGACGCCCGCGTCGGCCGCGACCAGACCGTCCAGGGCACGATCACCGCGGCGATCGAGCGCGACCAGCTCGACGAGGCCGGCATCCAGGTCGACGAGGACGACCCGGCGGCCGTCCTGGGCCAGGTGTTCAACCTGCAGGCGTTCGACGCGCTCGAGGACAGCGACGAGGTCGACGTGGACGTCGAGGAGTTCGTCGACGACGACACCGTCGGCCTCGAGATGACCTTCGACGACCTGTCGATGCGCGAGTTCGTGCAGCTCGTCGTCGGCTCGGAGAACGCCGACGGCACGAGCACCGCCGAGCGCTACGTCTTCGAGCGCGACGGCGACGTCTACCGCTTCGAGGTGGGCGCCGACGAGCAGGAGGCCGCGTACGCCCAGCAGGTCGGCGAGCAGCTGGACTTCCGCCTCGCGCTGACCTTCCCCGGCGACATCGTCGAGACCGACGGCACGGTCGAGAACCGCACGGTGTCGTGGACGAGCTACGAGGACGTCGCGAACGGCGTCTCGGTCACGTCCGTCGTGCCCACCGGCGCGTCCGACACCGAGCGGCTCTGGACCGGCGCCGGCCTGGCGATCGTCCTCGTGGTCGCCGCCGGCTGCGCCTTCGTCTGGCGCCGTCCGCGCGCTGACGTCGCCGCGGGCCGTCAGGCCGAGGCGAGCGACAGCTTCACCGCGAAGCCGATGAACGCGGCGCCGACGACCGACGTCCCGCCGGCGGCCAGTGCCTTGCGGTCGCGGAAGACCTGCGCGAGCCGGACGCCGCCGAAGATGAGCGCCGACAGGTAGACGAAGCTCGCCGCCTGCACGATGAGGCCGAGCTCGAGGAACGCCAGCGCCGGGTAGGCGCAGTCGGGGTCGACGAACTGCACGAAGAAGGCGACGAAGAACAGGATCGCCTTCGGGTTGAGCAGGCTGACGACGAGCGCCTTGCGGAACGGACGCTCCTGCGGCGCCTCCATCGGGGCCTCGGCGATGACGTCCTGGCGGGTCTGCTCCGATGAGCGGCGCAGCATGCCCGGCACCGACCGCAGCATGCCCAGGGCCAGCCACGCGAGGTAGGCCGCGCCGGCGTACTTGACGATCGCGAACAGCAGCGGGCTGCTGGTGAGCGCGCCGGCCGCGCCGATGGCCGACAGCGTCATGAGCACCGCGTCCCCGACGAACACGCCGCACGCCGCCGCGTAGCCCGCGCGCACGCCGCGGCGCGCCGCGACCGAGATGACGTAGAGCGAGTTCGGTCCGGGCAGCAGGACGATGAGGATCGCGCCGACCACGAAGGTCGACAGGTCGGTGATGCCAGGCACGAGCGGAAGTGTGTCACCGCGGTGGTGGGCCGGGCCAGACCCGATCGGTGAGGTTCGGAGTGGGGCGGTGAGTAATCCACCATCGGCCCCGCAGGGCGGTGCGACATCCACCAGCGGAGGCACCCGGGTGGTGGATGACTCACCGCCCGCGAGGCGGGAAGGATCCTTCGACAGCTCAGACCGCGGGGGCGTCCTTGCTGCGGCTGACCGTCTCGATGCGCAGGTTCAGGTCGCTCAGCTCGTCCAGGACGTCGGTGGCCGCCCACACCTGGTCGCGCGGACGCCGCGAGGTCGGCGCGACGACGCCGGCCTCGTGCAGCCGGCGCAGCGCCTGCTGGGCGGTGCCGAGCGCCACGTCC
>NZ_JBNFNZ010000050.1:0-9426 GCF_057364525.1 Aeromicrobium sp. PFPM2_SD2 | reverse complement strand
CGAGCGCGCTCACGTCACCGGTGAGACAGGCGGTCTGGAAGGCGACCGACGGCGCGGGCGTGCTCCTCGCGCGAGTCGCCACGCGCGGTCCGAGCGCAGCGCCCGGCGAGCGGCCGACGCGAGCGTCCTACACGCCTGCGGGGTGCGTCCCACCGCGTCGGCGACCTGCTCGAACGGCACCGCGAAGACGTCGTGCAGCACCCACGCCACCCGCTGGGCCGGGGTGAGCGCCTCGAGCGCCAGCAGCAGCGCCAGGTCGACCGACTCGCCCAGCACGGCCGCGTCTCCGGCCGGTGCGACGACGGGGAGTGGGCCGGCCAGCGGCTCGGGCAGCCACGGCCCCACGTACGCCTCGCGCCGCCGACGGGCCGAGCCGAGCAGGTCCAGGCACACGCGGGACGTCACGGTCGTCAGCCACGCGGCCGGCTCGCGGACGTCTGCCCGCTCGGCCTCGGACATCCGGTACCAGCGCACGAACGCCTCCTGCACCGCGTCCTCGGCCTCGGCCGCGTCGCCCAGCAGGCGGAACGCGACGGCGAGCAGGCGCGGACGCACGTCCTCGGGCGAGGGGACGGTGGCGGTCATGGGTCCTCCCGGGAAAGGCCGGAGCCCCACGAACCATACGGTCCGTGGGGCTCCGGTCGGCAGAGCGTGCGGCTCAGGCCTCGGCGTCGAGGGCGGCGGCCACGCGGCGGTGGGCCTCCCAGATCGCCTCGGGCAGGTTCGCGAACGCCTTGAGGTGCTCCTCGCGGAAGCCGATCTCCTGCTTCCACCGGTCCACGTCGATCGACAGGATCGTCTCGAGGTCCTGCTCGGTGATCTCCATGCCCTCGAGCTTGAGCTCCTCCTTGAGCGGCAGGACGCCCACGGGGGTCTCGCGGCCCGTGACCTCGCCGTTCTTGTACTCCATGAGCCACAGCAGCGCGCGCAGGTTGTCGCGGTAGCCGTGCCACAGGAAGTGGCCGTCCTCGGGGTCGCGCTGGAACCAGTTCACGTGCGCGAAGATCGGCTGCTCGCTCGCGGCGCCGACGATCTTCAGCCAGTGGGCCGCGTACGGGCCCTCCGGGTACGACATGAACGGACGCATCGACATCGGGTCGTAGCGCAGCTGGCCCTCGACGCCCTCGGCCGCGAAGGTGGCCTCGGCGCCCAGCGTCAGGCCGTCGTAGACGCCCTCGGCCAGGTCGTGGATCGCGCGCACCAGCGGCTCGCGGTCACGGGTGCGGCCGCCGAAGATGATGCCGTCGATCGGGACGCCCTGCGGCGCCTCGAAGTCCTCGGCGATGTTCGGGACGTTGGCCAGCGTCGTGGTGAAGCGGCTGTTCGGGTGCGCCCACGGAGCGTCCGCGCCCTCGGGACGGTCGGCGATCGGGTCGCCCTTCCAGTCCAGCCAGCCGTCCAGGTCGCTCGGGTGCTCGGGCGTCTTGCCCTCCCACCAGACCTCCTGGGTCTTCTCGTTGTAGGCGACGTTGGTGAAGATCGCGCCGGTGCCGGCGTCCACCGAGTGCAGGGCGCCGGGGTTGGTGACCTCGTTGGTGTCCTTGGCGACGCCGAAGACGCCGTTCTCGGGGTTCATGCCGTACAGGCGGCCGTCCTCGCCGACCCACAGCCAGGCGATGTCGTCGCCGTAGAACTCGACGTAGTAGCGGTCGCCCAGGGTGTCGGGCGCCAGCGTCATGGCCAGGTTCGTCTTGCCCGACGCGCTCGGGAAGCCGCCGCAGATGTGGTACTTCTTCCCGGTCTCCTTGTCGGTGATGCCCAGGAGCATGAACTGCTCGGCCAGGAACTCACCGCTGCGCCAGCCGTCGTAGGCGGCCTGGCGCAGGCCGTGGGCGATCTTGCCGAGCAGCGCGTTGCCGCCGTACGAGGAGCCGTAGTGCAGGATCGTGCGCTCGTCGGCGACGGTGACGAAGTACCGCTGGTCGTCCGCGGTGCCGTGGCCGAGCGTCTCCAGGTCGCCCGTCACGTGCACGGCGCGGACGAAGTGGTCCGGCTCCGCCAGCTCGTTGATGTACTTCACGCCCACGCGCGCCATGCGGATCATGTGCAGCACGACGGTGCGCGTGTCGGTCAGCTCGACGCCCGCCGCGTACTTCTCCAGCGGCGAGCCCTGCGGCGCCATGAGGTAGGGGACGACGTACATCGTCTTGCCCTGCGACGCACCGCGCATCTTCTCCTCGAGCAGCGGCTTCATCTCCGAGGACGGACGCCAGTTGTTGTAGGCGCCGGCGTCGTCGGGGTCGCTCGTGGCCACGATCGTCCGCTCCTCCGAGCGCGCCGTGTCCTTGTGGTAGCTGCGCGAGTAGTACAGCCCCTCGCCGGCCGGAAGCAGCTCGCCCGCGTCCAGGGACTCCTGGACCAGGCGGGCGTCGTCGGACGCGTCGACCACCTCGACCCGCTCGGCTCCCGTCAGCGCCGCCCAGTACTGCACGTACTCGCGCACGTGCGGATTGGTCAGCCCTGCGGCGTCGAGCACCGACTCCACGTCAGTCATCGTTTCTTTCCTCTCGCTGCGGTCATCGCGAACGCGCTGGCCCGGTTCGATTGAAGAACCGTGCAAGTGACAGTACCGTCAGGCTCTCCCCTGGCTAGCCAGGGTGGCACAGGAGCGGTCTCTCGCAGAGTGGCACAGATCGCACTCTCACAAAGGAGCGTCCCGTGCACGACCCGGAGCACCAGCGCGCGGCGGCGTTCTTCCGCACCCTCGGTCATCCCCTGCGGCTGCGCATCCTGGAGCTGCTGGCCCGCCGCGACCACGCCGTCCACGAGATGCTCGAGGCGTTGGACGCCGAGCCGACCAACCTCTCCCACCAGCTGGCCGTGCTGCGCCAGGCCGGCCTCGTGGCGTCGCGCCGCCAGGACGGCCAGGTCGTCTACGCTGCCCGGGTGGCGGAGGTCGGCGAGCTCGTGGCGTCCGCGCGCGCGATCCTGCGGACGCACCCGTCGCCGGGGCGGCCATGAGCGGTCCGGCGTCGTCGCGGTGGCGCTCGCTGCCCCAGCTGACCGTCGTCACCGCGATCCTGTTCGGCTGCGGCTCCCTGGCCCTGCTCGCCAACGTGGTGCTCCCCGTCGAGGGCGCCAACCCGCCCCTCGTGCTGGCTGCGCTGTCCCTGGCGTCCGCGACGTGCGCGGCGTACGCGCTCGCGCGCGGGCCGCGGTTCGGTCCGGCCGAGGCGACGGTGCTGCTGGTGCCGTTGCTGGCCACGATCGTCGGGCTGACCATCACGACGGACCTGACCGTGGGCGCCCTCGGCAACGGCCTCGCGCTGCCGGTCGTCGGTGCCTACGCGGTGTGGTTCGTGCCGGGACGGGTGTCGCGGACGCTCTACCTGCTCGGCGTGGTCGGGTGGTTCGCCGCCGTCGTCGCCCGCGACGAGGGGCTCGCCGGCCTGGCCGTGACCGTGCTGCTGGAGAGCGTGGTGGCCGTGGAGGTGCTGCGCCGGCTGCGCGTGCGGCTGGCCGCGCTGTCGGTGACCGACACGCTGACGGGCGCGCTCAACGTCCGCGGCATCCGCGACGAGGCCGAGCGGCTCGCCCGCCGCGCCGAGCGCTTCGGCAAGCCGCTGGCCGTCGTCGTGGCCGACCTGGACGACCTGCGGCTGGTCAACAACACCTACGGCCACGCGGCCGGCGACGTGATGCTGGAGTCGGTCTGCGACTACTGGCGGGCTCACCTGCGCGGCAACGACGTGCTGGGCCGCACCGGCGGCGACGAGTTCGTCATCCTGCTGCCCGACACCGACGAGGCGAAGGCCGACGCGATCATGGCCGCGCTGCACGCGTCGTCCCCGGTGGGGTGGTCCTGGGGCGTCGCGACGGCCGACCCGGGCGACGCGTTCGCGGCCGTCGTGGAGCGCGCGGACGAGCGGATGTACGAGCGCAAGGCCCGTCACCACCGGGCTCCCGGACGACGCAGGGACGAGGTCGGCGACCGCTAGCATGGCACTCCGCCGACCCGAGGAGACGCCGTGCACGAGGTCGCCCTCGACGTGCTCCTGCTGATCGGCGCCGCGGTCCTCATCCTGGCGATCGTCGCGGTGCGGTTCTCCCACCGGCTCGGCCTGCCCAGCCTCCTGGTCTACCTCGGCATCGGCCTGCTGCTCGACGAGACCGGCTTCTACGGCCACTTCCACGACGCCGACCTCGCGCTCGCGCTCGGCCTGGCCGCACTCGTGCTCATCCTGGCCGAGGGCGGCCTCACGACCCGCTGGGACCACGTGCGTCCGGCGATGGGCCTGGGGCTGCTGCTGGCGACGCTGGGCGTGACGGTCAGCGTCGTCGTGGTGGCTTTGGCCGCCCACTACCTGCTGGGACTGGACTGGCAGCTCGCGCTGCTGCTCGCCGCCGTCACCAGCCCGACCGACGCCGCGGCCGTGTTCTCGGTGCTGCGGACCGTCCCGCTGCGCTCGCGCGTGGGCGGCGTCCTGGAGGCCGAGTCCGGTCTCAACGACGCCCCGATCGTCGTGCTGGTCGTGGCCCTCTCCGCCGGCGACCTGGCCGAGCAGCCCGCTCTCGTGACCGCGGGGCTCATCGTCGGCGAGCTGGCGCTGGGCGCGGTGCTGGGGCTGGCCGTCGGGTGGCTGGGCGGACGCCTGCTGCGGGCCCTGGCGCTGCCGTCGTCCGGCCTCTATCCCCTGGCCGTGCTGGCCTTCACCGTCCTGGCCTACGGGCTGACCACCGTCGCGCACGGCAGCGGGTTCGCCGCGGTGTACGTCGCGGCGCTCGTGCTGGGCAACACCGAGCTGCCCCACCGCGGGGCGACGCGGTCGTTCGCCGAGGGCGTGGGCTGGCTGGCGCAGATCGGGCTGTTCGTCATGCTCGGCCTGCTGGCCGACCCGCTGACCATCGAGTGGTGGCACGCCGGCACCGCGCTCGGCGCCTGGCTGGTGCTGACCCTGGTCGCCCGGCCGTTGTCCGTCGCGGCGTGCGCGGTCTGGTTCGGCCGGCCGCTGGGGGAGCAGCTGTTCGTGTCGTGGGCCGGGCTGCGCGGCGCCGTGCCGGTCATCCTGGCCACCATCCCGCTCGCGGCGGACGTCCCCGGCTCGCACGACCTGTTCAACGTCGTGCTCGTGTTCGTCATCGGCTCGACCCTCGTCCAGGCCCTGCCGCTCGGGTGGGTCGCCGGACGCGCCGGGGTGCTCACCGACACCCGTGATCTCGAGGTGGACGCCGCCCCGCTCGAGCGGATCTCGGCCGACCTGCTGCTCGTCCACGTCGTGCCGGGCTCGCGCCTGGCCGGGGTGGAGATCGGCGAGCTGCGGCTGCCGGTCGGGGCCAGCGTGACGCTCGTGGTGCGCGACGGCGAGAGCCTCGTCCCGCACCGCACGACGCGCCTGCGCACCGAGGACGACGTGCTCGTGGTGGTCTCGCGGCGGGTGCGCCAGCAGGCGGAGTCGCGGCTGCGCGCGGTGTCGCGCCACGGCCGCCTGGCCGGCTGGGACCCGGGGCCCTAGCTACTCGACCGCGGCCTCGTTCGGCACGCAGACCGTGACGTCCTGCGTCGCCGTGACGGCGGCCGGGGCCTTGCGCAGACCGGCGTAGTCGCCGCCGACGACGAGCGTGACGCCCTCGTCGAGCACGACCCCGGCCGGCGGCCGCTGGACCCGGACGTCGCCCTTCACCTGGCGCGCCACGAGCTTGACCATGTCGTCGTTCGCGTCGGCGGCCAGGATCGTGGCGCGGCTGGCCCGCACGCCCTCGGGCGCGTTGGCGATGCTGCCGGCAAGGAAGCCGCGGCGCTGCAGCTGTAGCGAGGCCCGGTTGGCCAGGCCGCTCTTCTGGCTGGCGTTGCGGACGTGGACCGTGACCAGGTTCGAGGTCAGCTTCTCGCCCTTGCGCACGACGGTGTCGGTGCAGGTGGGGCCCTCGACGGTCGTGTCGGCGTCGGCGAGCAGCAGGTTGGCGCCGTAGCCGGCACCCGCGACCAGCACGAGCGCGGCGGTGACGAGGGTGAGGGCGGACGTGACGCGACGGCGGCTCACGCGGGGGTCTCCTGGAGGTCGTGGACGCGGGCGTGCAGCATCGTGCGCTGCTGGAGGGCGGCGCGCAGGGCGCGGTGGAGGCCGTCCTCGAGGTACAGCTCGCCGCGCCAGCGCACGACGTGGGCGAACAGGTCGCCGAAGTAGGTGGAGTCCTCGTCGAGGAGGGTCTCCAGGTCGAGCTCGGTCTTCGTGGCCACGAGCTCGTCCAGGCGGACCTGCGTGGGCGGCACGTCGGCCCACTGGGCCGCGGTCAAGCCGTGGTCCGGGTAGGGACGCCCGGGGTTCACACGCTTGAAGATCACGGGGCCAGTCTAGACAGGCCGCGCCCCGCCGGGCCGGACGCCGAGCCGCGGGTCAGGGCGTCAGGACGATCTTCCCGGTCGCGCGTCGCTCGTCGATGTCGTGCAGCGCCTTCGTCACGTCCTCCAGCGGGTAGGTCGCGCCGACGACCGGGGCCAGGGCGCCGGACTCCAGGTGCGGCAGCATCGCGTCCCACTCGCGCCGGATGTGGCCCGGGCGCGACAGGGCGTACGCGCCCCAGCCGACGCCGACGACGGACGTGTTGTTGAGCAGCAGCCGGTTGACCTTCACCTCGGGGATCGATCCGCCGGTGAAGCCGATGACGAGCAGGCGTCCGTCCTCGCGCAGGCAGCGCAGCGAGTCGGTGAAGCGGTCACCGCCGACCGGGTCGACGACCAGGTCGACGCCGCCGCGCTCCTTGACCGCGTCGCGGAACCCGTCGACCAGCACGGAGGCGTCCGCCCCGGCGGCCAGGGCGACCTCGCCCTTGGCGTCGGTGGAGGTCACGGCCACGACGTCGCCGGCGCCGAACGCCTTGGCGACCTGGATGGCGGCCGTGCCGATGCCGCCCGCGGCGCCGTGCACGAGCACGCTCTCGCCGGCGGCCAGCCCGCCGCGCTCGACGAGCGCGAAGTACGCCGTGCCGTAGTTGAAGATCATCGACGCGCCCTGCTCGAACGAGACCGAGTCCGGGAGCGGGAACACGAGGTCCGGGGACGCGGCCACCTGCTCGGCGAAGCCGCCGAGCATCGGCAGGGCCGCGACGCGGTCGCCGACGGACAGGCCCGAGCCCTCCGGCGCGCTGGCCACCGTGCCGGCCACCTCGGCACCCGGGACGAACGGCAGGTCCGGCTTCATCTGGTACTGGCCACGGGTCAGCAGGACCTCGGGGAACGCCACCCCGGCGGCGCGGACGTCGATCAGCACCTGGCCCTCCGCTGCGGTCGGCGCGGGCACGTCGGTGATGAGGACGTCGTCGGGTCCGGTGAGCTGGGTGATCTGCACGGCACGCATGCGGGCGAGCCTAGAGCAGACAGGTGAGCAATCGCTTACCTTGCGTCCGTGCGCCCCGCGGCCGCCGGGTCCGCGTGACGGATACCGGCGGTATCGGGGATACTGGCCGGGCCGTCCCGTCCCCAGGAGGTCCCGTGGCCGACGCCCCCGCGGAGCAGAGCGCCCGCAGCCGGGCCGCCCGCCAGGCCGAGACGCGCCGTCGGCTCATCGACGTCGCGCGCCGGATGTTCCTCGACGACGGCTACGCCGCGACGTCCCTGGACAAGGTCGCGGTCGAGGCCGGCTACTCCAAGGGCGCGGTGTACTCCAACTTCTCCGGCAAGGAGGAGCTGTGCCTGGCGGTGCTCGACTCGCTCCACGAGCGCCAGGTCGAGGGCGTCGTCTCGGCCTTCACCGGCGAGGGCGACCTCGACGCCCGCATCGACGCCTTCGCCCGCTGGGCCCGGGCGAACGTCGGACGTCCGCGGGCGATGGCGCTCGAGGTCGAGCTGGCCGTGGCCGCCCGGCACAGCGCGTACGTCGCCGAGGAGCTGCGCCGTCGCCACCGCGAGATCCGCAGCGCCACCGCCGACCTCATCCGGGCCGTGGTGGAGGCGGAGGGGCTGGAGCTGCAGTACTCCTACGAGGAGGCGGCCACGGTGCTGCTGAGCCTCGGCGTCGGCCTCGGCGCGCTGCGCTCGATCGACCACGAGGTCGACGTCGAGCTGTTCGGCACCGCGATGCGCGCGCTGCTCGCCGGCGCCCGCCGTCCCTAGCGGCTCGGCTCGGTACGGGCGGACGACGACGGGCCGCCCCCGAGGGGACGGCCCGTCGTGGGTCAGCGGGGCTCAGTAGCCGCCGTTGTCCTTGAAGCGCTGGAACGAGGCCTCGATCTCGACCTCGGCGGCGGCGCGGCCGACCCACGAGGCGCCCTCGACCGACTTGCCGGGCTCGAGGTCCTTGTAGACCTCGAAGAAGTGCTGGATCTCCAGGCGGTCGAACTCCGGCACGTGGTGGATGTCGCGCAGGTGCTCGTGGCGCGGGTCCGTCGCCGGGACGCACAGGACCTTGTCGTCGCCGCCGGCCTCGTCGGTCATGCGGAACATGCCGATCGCGCGGCAGGTGATGACGCAGCCGGGGAACGTGGGGACGTCGAGCAGGACGAGGGCGTCCAGCGGGTCGCCGTCCTGGCCGAGCGTGTCGTCGATGAAGCCGTAGTCCGCGGGGTACTGCGTCGCGGTGAAGAGGGTCCGGTCGAGGCGGATGCGGTGGGTCTTGTGGTCCACCTCGTACTTGTTGCGGTTCCCCTTGGGGATCTCCACGGTGACGTCGAAAATCACGGTTCCTCCGGCAAAGACGGGCTGAGACAGAGGGCCATCGTCCCACAGATACCCTCGGGGCATGAGCGGGCGGTCGGGTCGACGGGTCTGGACGCGCCTGCTCGCGGCCCTCGTCGCGGTCGCCGTGGTGGCCGGCGGGGCGCTGTGGCTGCGCGCCGCGCACGCCGACGGGCGCCTCAATCCCCTGCTCTGCGACGGCGACTGCGGACCGTCCCTGGTCTCCGCGCCCGAGGAGCTCGAGCTCGACGCGCCGGCCTCCCCGACGGACGACGTGACGGCCGCCTCCGGCGCCCGAGCCGGACGCGGCCGCGGTCCAGGCCGGCGGTCGACCGCACCGTCGCTGCCTCCGCGCTCGGGCCGCACGTCGGCGTCCGCGTCACCGACCTCGCGACCGGCCGGGTCCTGGCCGAGCACGGCGAGGGCGCGTTCACGCCCGCGTCCACGACGAAGGTGCTCACTGGCTTCGCCGCGCTCGCGACCCTGGACCCGGACACCCGGCTCGCCACGCGCACGGTGCTGGACGGCGACCGGCTCGTCCTCGTCGGCGGTGGCGACCCGTTCCTGGCCTCGGAGCGTCCGAGGCCGGCGCGGTACGGCGAGCGGGCCGATCTGACGACGCTGGCCACGCGCACGGCCCGGGCGCTGCAGCAGCAGGGCGTCACCCGGGTCCGGCTCGGCTACGACGCGTCGCTGTTCGAGGGTCCCGCCTCCAGCCCCGCGTGGGCGGCGAACGACTACGTCGGCTCGGGCATCGTCTCGCCGGTCAGCGCGCTCTGGGTCGACCGCGGGATCGGCGCGAGCGTGCCCGGCCG
>NZ_JBNFNZ010000049.1:0-9693 GCF_057364525.1 Aeromicrobium sp. PFPM2_SD2 | reverse complement strand
CGAGGTCGTCGGCCCGGACGCACGATCGAGCTGGTCGAGGAGACGATGTCCCAGGGCGGACGTGACGCGGTGCGGCTGCGCGCCTGGCTGCTGCAACCGGGCGACACGAGCGCCGTCGCCGGCTCCGCGCTGGAGCCGATCGACCCGCCGGAGGCGCTCGAGCCGTGGCCGCGTCCGAGGTCTGGCCCCGGCGGCTTCATCGCCTCAACCCAGGTGCGCCGCCGCCAGCACGCGCCCGGACGCGCGCAGGTGTGGGTGCGCACGGACGTGCCGCTGGCCGACGAGCCGGTCAGCGACACGGCCCGTCTGGCCGGGCTGCTCGACGTCGCCAACGGCATGACCGTGCGCCAGGACCCGCGCGCGGTCGCGTTCCCCAACGTCGACCTCACCGCCCACCTGCTGCGTCCGCCGTCGGGCGCGTGGCTCGGGCTGGACACGCGCGTCGCGTTCGGCTCGGGCGGGCTGGGCGTGACGACGAGCGTCCTGCACGACCTCGACGGGCCGTTCGGCACGTCCAGCCAGTCGCTCACCGTCCGGCCCGGCTGAACCCTGTCGAAGCACCCTCGCCAGGCTCAGGGAGCCGAGGGCGGGCGCCAGGCGGGGTCGCGGCCGATGAACCCGAGCAGCCGGTCCTGCACCGGCGCGTCGTCGGGCACCGGCACCGCCGGCCCGTACTGGCCCGACGACCGGAGGACGTCCTCGATCGGCTGCATGCCGCGCAGCAGGGCAGCGCAGAAGTCGGGGTCGAGGGTGTCGTCCTGGCCGGTGGCGCGGGCCAGGTCCCACGTGTGCATGAAGACGTCGGCGACGTAGAAGTCCTCGACGACCTTCCCGAGCGGTCGCGTGCCGGCGTGCGGGTGGGTGAAGTCCTGCTCGGCCCGGGGCGACTCGAGCAGCGCCTGGACGCGGTCGGCGTGCACCGACCACGCGGCCACCGGGTCGTCCTGGACCGACGGCACCGGCCCGAGCTCGACGCCTCCGGCCGACAGGAAGCCCGGCAGCCAGGTCACGAGGTGGTCGACGACGTCGCGCGCCACCCAGCCGGCGACGGGAGTGGGGGCGTCCCAGTCGCGGACGCCCGCCACCCGATCGCCGAACGGCGCGGCGACGCGCCGGTGCCACGCGGCGGGGCCGGTCACCGCACCTGCCCGTCGGCGAGCAGCGCGTCCAGCTTGGCGTAGCCGTCGTTGACGCCACCCTCCATGCCGCTGCGCAGCCACGCGTCGCGACCCTCCATGCTGTCGCACAGCGACTGGGTGCGCAGGCGGGTGCGGCCGTCGCCGAGGTCCTCGAACGTCATGGTCTCCAGCGACACCTCGTCGGGCATCCCCTCGAAGGTGAACGTCTGCACGATGCGGTCGTCGCGCACCTCGTGGAAGCAGCCGTGGAAGCCGAACTCCATGCCGTCGTGGGCGTTGACGAAGCGCCAGCCGCCGCCGGTGCGGGCGTCCCAGTGGTCGATGCGGGTCTCGATGCCGTGCGGCCCGACCCAGCGGGCGAAGAGGTCGGGATCGAGGTGCGCCCGCAGCAGCTGGGCCGGCGTCGCGGCGAACTCGCGGGTGATGCGGATGATCGGCAGGGTCGGGTCGGCCTCGATGGCGGCCTCGGCGTGCGTGGTGGTCATGATGCGTCCTTCTTCTTCTGCGGGGTCTCCTGCTGCTCGGGGGCGTCCATCTCGGCGAGCACCGCGTCGAGGCGCTGGTAGCGCTCCTCGGCCCGGCGCCGGTAGCGCTCGATCCATCCGGTCATGAGGTCGAGCACCTCCGCCTCGAGGTGGACCGGACGGGTCTGCGCCCTCCGCCCGCGCGACACCAGGCCGGCGTCCTCGAGCACCTTGAGGTGCTTGGAGACCGCCTGGACGCTGACGTCGTACGGCTCCGCGAGCCGGCCGACCGTGGCGTCGCCGTCGGCGAGCCGGGCGACCATGTCGCGGCGGGTGGGGTCCGCCAGGGCGGCGAAGACCTTGGAGAGCTGGTCCGTCATGTCTTCCTCAACTGTTCGGTTGACAACGACGGTACGCCCGCCGACCGGCGTTCGTCAACCACTTGGTTGAGGAACGTCCGGCGTGGCCTACTGGCCCCGTGACCGACGGCTTCGACGCACTGCTGGCCGGCCGCGGGGGGCTGACCTACGAGCAGCTCGACGCCGCGGCCGAGCGGCTGCAGACGCTCGTGACCGACACCGCCGTCGCGCAGATCGGCCGTCGCCTGGCCCACGAGTTCGACATCCAGGTCTCGACCGACCGCGCGCCGCGGCTCTCCCCGCCCGACGGCTACCGGCGTCCGGCCGCCGGGGCGTCACGACGTACGTCGTCCGCGCGCTCGCGCTCGTCCCGCCCGGCGCAGGCCGAGGTGCGCGTGACCGTGTGGCCCGCCCTCGGGGGTGCGGACGTCAGCGACCTGCTCCTGCTCCGCGAGGGCACCGACCGGTCGCTGCCCATCGACGTCCGCGACGTCCACCCGCAGCCGGTCGACTCGCTGCGGGACCGGCTCAACGGGTTCGTGGCCGAGCAGGTCGCGTCGGTGCTCGCCGAGCTCAACGTCGCGATGCAGCGTGCCTGGCTGCAGGGCGGACGCGACTAGCCCCGTCCCTCACCCCGCTCCGGCTCCCCCGAGAAGTGGACGGAAAGGCACCACGATCGCGCGGATCGTGGTGCCTTTGCGTCCACTTCTCGGCGGCGCCGCGGCACGGTGAGGGAGCTAGGCGGGGTCGACGGGCTGGCGCAGCCCCCGCTCGGGGATCACCTCGTCGTGCATCCGTGCCAGCACGGGCGCCTCGTCGTCCAACGGTCCGACGTGCAGCGTCTGGACGCAGCGCCCCTCGTGCAGCGTCTCCCAGCGGACGTCGTCCAGCCGCGCCGGCGCGCGCCGGTGGGCGACCCGCTCGCGTGCGGGCTCGAGCAGCTCGGCCGGCACCCAGTCGGGCACGAGGATCAGCAGCGTCCAGTCCCAGGCGGACTTGTCGCGCGCGGTGGTGAACGCCCGCCAGTCGTCGGCCCACCAGAGCCCCTCGAGCGGCGGGACGACGTAGTCGCGGCCCAGCGCGTCCCGGCTCGCGAACTTCAGCGCGTACGCCAGCGGGTACAGCGCCTCGGTGGCGGCGGCGAAGGCCGGGCCATTCGGGTCGCCGTGCCCGTCGACGGCCCCGCGAAGTCATCCCACCCGAGCCCCGCGCCGCCGAGATGTGTGAAGAAACCGACCTGTTCCGGCCCGCGAGGGGTCGATACCTTCACACATCTCGGCAGCGCTCGGCTGGGGTGAGGGTCAGGCGTCCTCGGCGGTCAGCGGCTTGGCGATGTTCTCCAGCGACTGGCCCTCGGCCCGGACGCCCAGGAAGATCGCGACCACGCCGGCCGCCGTCATGAGCGCGGCGCCGATGAAGTAGCCGGGCGCGATGCCGGTGATGTCGCCGCTCTCGCTCGCCGCGTCGATGAGCCGGCCGAACAGCAGCGGCCCGGCGATGCCGCCCAGCGCGGTGCCGATCGCGTAGAAGAAGGCGATGCACAGCGCCCGCGTCTCCATCGGGAAGACCTCGCTGGCCGTCAGGTACGCCGAGCTGGCGCCGGCCGAGGCGATGAAGAAGATGACCATGCCGAAGAGGGTCAGCGTCAGGGCGCTGAGGTCGCCCAGCAGCAGCCCGGCCACGGCGAGCAGCAGGCCGGACGCGATGTAGGTGCCCGAGATCATCGGGATGCGCCCGACCTTGTCGAACAGCGGGCCCAGCGCCAGCGCGCCGACGAAGTTGCTCAGCGCGAACGCGGCCACGTAGTAGCCGGTCTGCTTCACGTCCAGGAAGGTCGACAGGGTGTCGGCGTAGGTGAAGAAGAAGGCGTTGTAGAGGAAGGCCTGGCCGGCGAACAGCGACAGGCACAGGATCGTGCGCTTGGGGTACAGCGTGAAGACCGTGCGGGCGATCTCGGGGACGCTGATCGTGCGCCGCTGACGGATGGTGATCGTCTCGTCGACCGGCTCGAGGGTGACGTCGTCCTCGCGCTCGACGGTGTCCTCGATGTCGCGGACGATGCGCTCGGCCTCGTCCTCACGGCCGTGGATGAACAGCCAGCGCGGGCTCTCGGGGACGTTGCGACGCACCCACAGCACGGCCAGGCCGAGGAACGCGCCCAACGCGAAGGCCAGTCGCCAGCCGAGGCCGGCGTCGATGATGTTCGGGTCGGTCAGCGGGATGGTCAGCAGCGCACCGCCGGCCGCGCCGAGCCAGTACGAGCCGTTGATCGTGATGTCGATCCGGCCGCGGTAGCGGGCCGGGATGAGCTCGTCGATGGCCGAGTTGATCGCGGCGTACTCACCGCCGATGCCCGCGCCGGTGAGGAAGCGGCACGCCAGGTACCAGGTCAGGTTCATCGAGAACGCCGTCAGGACGGTGCCGGTCAGGTAGACGACGAGCGTCACGATGAACAGCTTCTTGCGGCCGAACCGGTCGGTGAGCTGGCCGAAGAACAGCGCCCCCAGGCACGAGCCGGTCACGTAGATCGCGCCGGCCAGGCCGATGTCGGAGCTCGACAGCCCGAGGCCGTCGTCGGACTTCAGCACCTCCGAGAGGTTGCCGACGATCGTGACCTCGAGGCCGTCGAGGATCCAGACGGTCCCGAGTCCGATGATGATGAGCCAGTGCCACCGCGCCCAGGGCAGGCGGTCCATGCGCGCCGGGACGTCGGTCGTGATGCGCCCGAGCTCGGCGCTCTTCCCCCGTGTGGTCATGGCTCGGTTGTATGCCCCCAGCACGACGCCCGCACCTCGGCAGCGAGGTGCGGCGTCGGGGGCGGGGGCGGGTCAGGCCTCGGGGTCGGCGTGCTTCCCGCCGGCGCCGATGGGCGTGGCCTCGCCGTCGCCGGCGTGCTTGGCGCCGTCGTGGTCGCCGGTGCGGACGCCGGTGTGCTTCTCCAGCGACTCACCCTCGACGTCGAGGTTCGGCATGACCTTGTCCAGCCAGCGCGGCAGCCACCACATGCGGTCGCCGAGCAGGGCCATGAACGCCGGGACGAGCGTCATGCGCACCAGGAACGCGTCGGCCAGGATGCCGACGGCCAGCGCGAAGCCGATCGTCTTGATGATGACGTCGTCGCCCAGCGCGAAGGAGCCGAAGACGCCGATCATGATCGCCGCGGCGGCGGTCACGACGCGGGCACCGTGCTGGAACCCGTGGACGACCGAGCCGAGCGCGTCGCGGCCGTGCGTGTACTCCTCGCGCATCCGCGAGACCAGGAAGACCTCGTAGTCCATCGCCAGGCCGAACAGGATGCCGGTGAGCAGCAGCGGCAGCATGAACAGGATCGGTCCGGCCTTGTCGACGCCGACCAGGTCGGCCAGCCAGCCCCACTGGAAGACCGCGACGGTGGCGCCGAGCGAGATGCCGACGGTCAGCAGGAAGCCGACGACGGCCTTGAGCGGCACCAGGATCGAGCGGAACACCAGCGCCAGCAGGACGAACGCCAGGCCGACGACGACCAGCAGGTACTTCGGGAAGGCGTTGGCCAGCTCCTCGGCCACGTCGACGCCGATGGCGGTCTGGCCCGAGACGTAGACCGTCGCGCCGGTGTCGGACTCCACGGAGTCGACGGCGTCGCGCAGCTCGTGCACGAGGTCCTGGGTGTCGGCGTCGGACGGGCCGCTCTGCGGGATCACCGTGACGGTCGCGTACTGGACGGCCTCCAGCTGCTGGGCGAACGCGGCGGCAGCCTGCTCGTCCTGCGGGTCGGCGACCGGCGGGACGACCGTGGCGACGTCCTTCTCGACGCCCGTCACGGCCTCGACCGTGGCGTCGACCGCGGCCTGCGGGTCGTCGGCGCCCTTCGTGTCGACGATGACCAGCAGGGGGCCGTTGACGCCGGCGCCGAAGTTCTCGGCGATGAGGTCGTAGGCCTCGCGCGGGCCGCTGCCCTCGGCGGCGGTGCCATCGTCGGGCAGGGCCAGCTGCATCGAGGCGACCGGGACCGACGCGATCGCGGCCAGGGCCACGCCGACGACGAAGACGGGGACCTTGTGCTTGGTGACCAGGTCGGCCCAGCGGCGTCCGTTGGTGCGTCCGGCCTGCGGGTCCTCGGGGTCGCGGGCCTTGAGGAACGGGAGCTTGCCGCCCACGACCCGGCGCTTGGCGAAGCCGAAGATGGCCGGCAGCAGCGTCAACGCGATGAGCACCGCGACGGCGACGGTGGCCGCGGCGGCCAGGCCCATCTCGGTGAGGAAGGAGATGTCCACGACCGACAGCCCGGCCAGCGCGATGACGACGGTGAGGCCGGCGAAGATGACCGCGGAGCCGGCGGTGCCGACGGAGCGCGCCGCGGCCTCCTCCGGGTCGCGGCCGACGTGGATCTCGTGGCGGTAGCGCGACACGATGAACAGCGCGTAGTCGATGCCGACGGCCAGGCCGAGCATCGTGGCCAGGATCGGCGTGGTCGAGCCGAGGTCCACGAAGCCGGTGAGCGTGGTGATGCCCGCGATGCCGATGCCGACGCCGATGAGCGCGGTCAGCAGCGGCATGCCGGCCACGAGCAGCGAGCCGAAGGTGATGACCAGCACGACGAGCGCGATGACGACGCCCATGGCCTCGGTGGCGCCGGTGTGCGGGATCTCCTGCAGCGCGTCACCGCCGATGTGGACGGTCAGGCCGGCGTCCTCCGCGGCCTGCGGGGCGTCCTCGAGGGCCTCCCGGTCGGCCGCCTTCAGCTCGATCGACGGCTTGTCGTAGGTGACGGTCGCGTAGGCGACCGTGCCGTCCTTCGAGACCGTGCCGGTCGTGAACGGGTCGGTCGTCGACACGACGCTGCCGGTCCGCACCGCCGCGAGCGTGTCGGTGACGAGCTGCTTGTTCTCACCCTCGGTGAGCGTCTCGCCGGCCGGCGCCTGGAACGCGATGCGGGCCGTGGCGCCGTCGGGCGCGGCGTCGGGCGTCCGGTCGGTGATCAGCTCGAAGGCCTCGGTCGACTCCAGGCCGGGCATGCTGAACTCGTCGGACGTCTTGCCCGACAGGGTGCCGGCGCCGACGCCGGCGAGCACCAGCAGCGCGAGCCAGGACGCGACCACGGTCTTGCGGTGGCGGAACGACCACCGACCGAGTCGGTACAGGTACCAGGCCATGAAGGGTCTCCTCGTGGGATGTGCGGGGGTCAGTGGACGCCGAGGGCCGGCAGCAGCACGGACTCGACGTAGTCGCGGACGTACTCGTCGGTGAGCTCGCCGGCCATCACCGCGTCGTGCAGGACGAAGGGGGCCACGAGCAGCACCGCCAGGTGGCGCAGGCCGGGGACGTCGGCCGCGACCTCGCCGCGCTCGACCGCGCGCTGCACGACGAGGCCGACCCGGTCGGTCGCCGGGCGGACGACCCGGTCGCGGATCGCCTCGGCCAGCTCGGCGTCCGTGCGGGTCGCGGTCAGCAGCGCGCCGATGAGCTCGGCCTCGTCGGTCACCTTGGGCTCGCGCGGCGCGAACATCTCGAGCAGGTCGCCGCGCAGCGTCCCGGTGTCCGGCAGCCCCTCGTCCAGGGTGGCGAAGCAGCTCAGCGCGTCCACCACGAGGGCGGTCTTGCTGCCCCACTGGCGGTAGAGCGTGGCCTTGCTGGAGCGGGTCGCGTCGGCGACCTGGTCCATCGTCACCTTGTCGAAGCCGTGCTCGGCCACGAGCGCGAGCGCGCCGGAGAAGATCTCCTCGCGACGCTCCGGTGACCAGGCCATGATGCTCCCGACGCTCGATACGAAACAGTTTCGTTTCGAGGTTAGGCGCGGGTCAGCGGCGGCACAACGTGAGCGTCGTCACCCGTGGGCCGGGCAGCGCCGGGCCACCTCGGCGCAGGCGTCGCAGCGGACGAACTGCGCCACGCACGACCCCAGGTCGCAGTCGCGGACCTCCCGCGTCGGTGCCTGGCAGCGGTCGCAGCGCGCCACGACGGCCGTGCGGTCGCTGAAGTCGGTGCGGTCGCGGCCGTCGAAGACGTACAGCGACCCCTCCCACAGCCCGTCGTCGCCGAACGCCTCGCCGTAGCGGACGATGCCGCCGTCGAGCTGGTAGACCTGCTCGAACCCGCGGCGGCGCATGAGCGGCGTCAGCACCTCGCAGCGGATGCCGCCGGTGCAGTAGGTGACGACCGGCTTGTCCTTGAGGTGGTCGTAGGCCCCGCTGTCGAGCAGCTCGACGAACTCGCGGGTGGTCGACACCGGCGGCCGCACCGCGCCCTTGAACCGGCCGAGCTCGGACTCGACGGCGTTGCGGCCGTCGAAGAAGACGACGTCCTCGCGCTCGACCAGCTCGTGCAGCTGCTGGGGCGTCAGCGGGGTCCCGCCGTCGACGACGCCGTCCTCGTCGACCTCGAGCTCCTCGGGGACGCCGAACGTGACCAGCTCGTCGCGGGCGCGCACGCGCAGGCGCGGGAAGTCCGACGTCGTCCCGTCGGGCAGCAGCGGGCTGCCGTCGCTCCACTTGACGTCGAGGTCGCGGAACGGC
The DNA here is from genome assembly GCF_057364525.1 of Aeromicrobium sp. PFPM2_SD2. Taxonomy (NCBI): domain Bacteria; kingdom Bacillati; phylum Actinomycetota; class Actinomycetes; order Propionibacteriales; family Nocardioidaceae; genus Aeromicrobium; species Aeromicrobium sp. PFPM2_SD2. Next base: position 1,240 of record NZ_JBNFNZ010000049.1, on the reverse strand, counting down.
CGGTACGCACGGGTGCCGTGGACGTACCGCTTGAGGACGTCGACGTCGCCGCCGAGGGTCCCGTTGATGCCGTGCGGGGAGACGATGATGCGGCCCTTGAGCCCCAGCGACTCGCACAGGGTGTGCTGCCACAGCCGGACCGCCTCGGGGTCGGCCAGCGGCCGGAACGCGTAGTACAGGATCACCTTCGGCGTGGCCACGCCGGAAGTCTAGGAGCCGGTCGCCACGGCCCACTCACGGCGCTCGTCGCCGTCCCAGCGACGCAGCCCGGACGCCTTGCCGGCCAGGTCGCGCGGCCGCTCGAAGAGCGCGTCCAGGGCGGCGTCGACCTGCGCGCCGGTGAGGTGCCGGGCGAGGGTGACGTGCGGGGTCCAGCGGTCGGCAGGCGTTGTCGCGCACGTGCTCGCCGGACGCGACGAGCGCCGCGACCTCGTGCTGCAGCGCGAGCAGCCCGAGGCTGGGCACGACCGAGCGGCACAGGACGAACGTGCGGCGGCCGAAGAGCAGCCAGCCGCCAAGCCGCACCTCCAGCCCGGCAGGCGGCGCCAGGTCGTGCAGCGCCTGCTCGGCGTCGGTGGTGAGCGCGTCGGCAACGGCGAGCGTGGCGTGGGGCCGGTTGGACGCCCCGCGGTGCCGGGCCTGGCTGGGCAGGCCCGCCTCGGCGAGCAGCGTCCACTCGCGGCGCACCTCGTCCTCGAGGGCCGCGTCGAGCAGCAGCTCCACGGACTGGACCACGAGGTCACCCTACGCTCGCGGCATGACCGAGCTGCACGACCTCAGCGCGATCGAGATGGCCCGCCTGCTGCGCGAGCGGGAGGTGTCGTCGGTCGAGCTGGTCGCGCACCACCTCGAGCGGGTGGACGTCCACGGCCCGCGGCTGGGCGCGTTCGTCACCGTCACCCCGGAGCGGGCGCTGGACCGGGCGGCGGCCGCGGACGCCCTGCTGGCCACCGGCGACGCTCCCCCGTTCTGCGGCGTCCCGACCGCGTTCAAGGACCTCACGTCCACCCGAGGCGTGCGCACGACGCTCGGCTCACGACTCATGGCCGAGCAGGTGCCGGACGTCGACGCCTACGTCGTGGAGCTGGTCGAGGGCGCGGGCTTCGTGAGCCTGGGCAAGACCAACACCCCGGAGGTCGGGCTCTCGTCGTACACCGACAACGACGTCGTCGGCCCGGCCGCGACCCCGTGGGACGTCACCCGCAACGCCGGCGGGTCGAGCGGCGGCGCGGCCGCGGCG
>NZ_JBNFNZ010000048.1:0-9723 GCF_057364525.1 Aeromicrobium sp. PFPM2_SD2 | reverse complement strand
GCGCGCACGACGACGTCGCCGCCCTCGCCGCAGCCGACGTCCAGCGCCGTGCCGGGCGGCAGCGCGGACGCCTCGGCGACCAGCTGCGGGTTCGGCCGCCCGCTCCAGACGTCGCCGTCGCCGGCGTAGCGCTCCTCCCAGCCGGCGGGCTCGAAGTAGTCGGGGTCGTTCTCGTGGTCGTGAGCCATGGTCACAGCGTCCACGACGCCCGCCGCGCCTGGCAAGAAACCTTGCCGATGTGGCAACCTCGGGGCATGAGCGAGACGGACGAGGTCCTGGCCGGGGTGGGGGCACGGCTGCGGGCGCTGCGCACCGCACGCGGCGCGACGCTCGCCGACGTCTCGGACCGCACCGGCATCTCGGTCAGCACCCTGTCGCGGCTGGAGTCCGGCGGCCGTCGCCCCACGCTGGAGCTGCTGCTGCCGCTAGCCCGCGAGTACCGCGTGGCCCTGGACGAGCTGGTGGACGCCCCGGAGACGGGCGACCCGCGCGTGCGGGCCAAGCCGATCGTCCGCGACGGACGCACGTTCGTGCCGCTGACCCGGCGGCCCGGCGGGCTGCAGGCGTTCAAGATCGTCGTCCCGCCGCGCGACCCGGCCGAGCCGTACCGGCCGCGGACGCACGAGGGCCACGAGTGGCTCTACGTGCTGTCGGGGCGGCTGCACCTGGTGCTCGGCACCCGCGCCCTGGACGTGGGGCCCGGCGAGGCGGTGGAGTTCGACACGCGCACGCCGCACGTCATCGCCAACCGCACCGACGAGCCGCTCGAGCTGCTGGGCCTGTTCGGTCCGCAGGGCGAGCGCGTGCACGTGCGCGCCCGGACCGAGCGCTAGGAGCGGGCGGGCTCCAGCTCGGCGTCGGCCTCGGCGGCCAGGGCCGAGCGCTCGACGCGCACGCCGACCAGGAAGATCACGATGCCCGCGGCGGCCAGGCCGGCCCCGACGAGGGTCGGCGCGCGGTAGCCCCAGCCGGCGGCGATGACGACCGAGCCGAGCCACGCGCCGAGGCCGTTGGCGACGTTGAGCGCCGAGTGGTTGAGCGCGGCGCCGAGCATCTCGGCCTCGCCGGCGGCGTGCATGAGCCGCACCTGCAGGCTGATCGCGACGAGCGACCCGAAGGCGGCCACGAGGAAGACGAGCGCGAACGTCGGGACCGCCCAGCTCATGAGCGGCCACAGGACGAGCAGCAGCACCGCCATGCCGCCCAGGCCGAGCAGCACGGTGGCGTTGATGCTGCGGTCGGTCAGCGGTCCGGCGACCCAGGTGCCCACGAGCGAGCCGAGCCCGAACGCGAGCAGGAACCACGGGATGGCGCCCTTGGACAGGTCGGTGACGTCGGTGACGATCGGGCTGATGTAGCTGTACATCGCGAACATGCCGGCGAAGCCGATCGACCCGGCGGCAGCGGCCAGGTGCACCTGGGGCCGGCGCAGCGCGCGCAGCTCGCGGCCGAGGGACGCGGTCGTGTCGGCCGGCCGGTGCGGCACGAGCACCGCGATCGAGAGCGCGGCGGCCACGGCGACGACGAGCACGAGGACGTACGCCGAGCGCCAGCCCAGCGCCTGGCCCAGCCAGGTGGACGCGGGCACGCCGACGACGTGGCCACCGACAGGCCCATCATCACCATGCTGATCGCCCGGGCGCGGCGCTCCGGTGCCACGAGCGAGGACGCCACGAGGGCGGCGACGCCGAAGTAGGCGCCGTGCGGCAGGCCGGCCAGGAAGCGCACGACCATCACCGGCGCGTAGCCGTCGACCACGGCGGTCAGGCCGTTGAAGACGCCGATCGCGAGCGCCAGGCCGACGACGAGCGCCTTGCGCGGCAGCTTCGCGGCCAGCGAGACGATGAGCGGGGCACCGACCACGACGCCGAACGCGTACGCGGTGATGATGTGGCCGGCCGTGGGGATCGAGACGTCGATGCCGTCGGCGATCTCCTTGAGCAGGCCCATGGTCACGAACTCGGTGGTGCCGATGGCGAACCCGCCGAGGGCGAGGGCCAGCAGCGCGAGCCGGGGGTGGGCGGCGGGCGTGGAGGCGGTCGTCGTCACCTGCATGCGAACCGCCCCGACGGCGGTTCTGTTCCCGCGCGGACTGTGGGGAGCGACACGCTGCGCCACGCCGACACGCGGACGTGGCTTTCTTTTAATTCCTCAAAAGAATCGATAGCGTCTCCCCCGTGACCACGACACCCCACACCGTCGACGAGGCGGAGCTGCGCGACGCGCTCCACCACGTCGGCCTGCGTGTCACGGCGCCCCGCCTGGCCGTGCTGACGTCGCTGGCGGGCCACCCGCACGCCGACGCCGACGCGGTCTTCCAGGACGTCCGCACCGTCCTGCCCGGCACGTCCGTGCAGGCCGTGTACAACGTGCTCGGCGACCTCAGCGCCGCCGGGCTCCTGCGCCGCATCGAGCCGGCCGGCTCCCCGGCCCGCTACGAGCGGCGCGTGGACGACAACCACCACCACCTCGTGTGCCGCGCCTGCGGCGCCATCGAGGACGTCGACTGCACGGTCGGCGCGGCTCCGTGCCTCGCCCCGTCGTCGACGCACGGGTTCACCATCGACGAGGCCGAGGTGACGTTCTGGGGCCTGTGCCCCGCGTGCGCCTCGGCCGCGCAGACTTCCGCAAGCACCCCCAAGGAGAGTGAGTGACCATGACGACCGGCCCCCACCAGCCCGAGGCCACGGGCAGCACCACCGCCGCCGGCGCCCCCGCCGAGAGCGACCGCAACAGCCTGAGCGTCGGCGCCAACGGCCCGCTGCTGCTGCACGACGTCCACCTCGTCGAGACCCTCGCCCACTTCAACCGTGAGCGCGTCCCGGAGCGCAACCCGCACGCCAAGGGCGCCGGTGCGTTCGGCGTCCTGGAGGTCACCGAGGACGTCTCGGCCTACACCAAGGCCGCGCTCTTCCAGCCCGGCACCACCACCGAGTCGCTGCTGCGCTTCTCGACCGTCGCCGGCGAGCAGGGCAGCCCCGACACGTGGCGCGACGTCCGCGGCTTCGCGCTGAAGTTCTACACCGAGCAGGGCAACTACGACATCGTCGGCAACAACACGCCGGTGTTCTTCCTGCGCGACCCCATGAAGTTCCCCAACTTCATCCGCAGCCAGAAGCGCCTGGCCGCGTCGGGCCTGCGCGACGCCAACATGCAGTGGGACTTCTGGACGCTCAACCCCGAGTCGGCCCACCAGGTCACCTACCTCATGGGCGAGCGCGGCCTGCCGGCCACGTGGCGCCACATGAACGGCTACGGCTCGCACACCTACCAGTGGATCAACGCCGCCGGTGAGAAGTTCTGGGTGAAGTACCACTTCCACACCAACCAGGGCATGGAGTTCATGAGCAACGAGGAGGCGGCGAAGGTGGCCGGCGACAACGCCGACTTCCACCGCCAGGACCTCTTCGACGCCATCGAGCGCGGCGAGTTCCCGAGCTGGAAGCTGTCGGTCCAGGTCATGCCGTACGCGGACGCCGCCGAGTACCGCTTCAACCCGTTCGACCTGACCAAGGTCTGGCCGCACGCGGACTACCCGCTGATCCCGGTCGGCACGCTGACGCTCAACCGCAACCCGGTGAACTTCTTCGCCGAGATCGAGCAGGCGGCGTTCTCGCCCGGCAACACGGTGCCCGGCATCGGCCTGTCGCCCGACAAGATGCTGCTGGGCCGCGCGTTCGCCTACAACGACGCGCAGCGCTACCGCATCGGCGCGAACTTCCACCAGCTGCCGGTGAACCGCCCGAAGGCCTCGGTGGAGTCCAACCCGTACCTGTTCGACGCGCAGATGACGTTCGACCACGCGGGTGCGGCGCCGGTCTACGCGCCGAACTCGTTCGGCCGCGGCTTCTCCGACACGCAGGGCGTGGCCGAGGACGGCTGGGAGACCGACACCGAGATCGTGCGCAGCGCCTACCGCCTGCACAGCGAGGACGACGACTTCGGCCAGGCCGGCACGCTCGTGCGCGAGGTCTTCACCGACGCCCAGCGCGACCAGCTGGTCGAGACGGTCGCCGGCGCCCTGAGCGGCGTCACCGTGGACGTCGTCCGCGAGCGCGCGTTCTGGTACTGGACGAGCATCGACCCCGAGATCGGCGCCCGCATCCAGACCGCCGTGAGCCTGGGCCAGGGCGAGTCCGCCGCGGCCGGCGAGGTCGACGGCATGGGCGTCCGCGTCTGACGCACCGCTGACACGAGGGCCCCCGACCAGCCGGTCGGGGGCCCTCGTGCGTCCGGCGAGCGGCACCGCCCGGTGCTACGTTCGAGTCCGGATCGACGATTGGAGCGAACGTGAGCACGTCCCCTCTCAAGGTCGCGGTCACCGGTGCCGCCGGCCAGATCGGCTACTCCCTGCTGTTCCGCCTCGGCTCCGGCGCGCTGCTCGGCGACCGGCCCGTCCAGCTGCGGCTGCTCGAGATCACCCCGGCGCTCAAGGCGCTCGAGGGCGTCGTCATGGAGCTGGAGGACTGCGCGTTCCCGCTCCTGGACTCGGTCGAGATCGGCGACGACCCCGAGCAGGTCTTCGACGGCGTCAACCTCGCGCTCCTGGTCGGCGCCCGCCCGCGCACGAAGGGCATGGAGCGCGGCGACCTGCTCGAGGCCAACGGCGCGATCTTCACCGAGCAGGGGCGCGCGCTCAACAAGGTCGCGGCCGACGACGTCCGCATCGGCGTCACGGGCAACCCGGCCAACACCAACGCGCTCATCGCCATGAGCAACGCGCCCGACATCCCGAAGGAGCGCTTCAGCGCCCTCACCCGGCTCGACCACAACCGCGCCATCGCCCAGCTCGCCGCCCGCACCGAGGCGCAGGCCGCCGACATCACCCGCATGACGATCTGGGGCAACCACTCGGCCACCCAGTACCCCGACCTCCACCACGCGCTGGTCGGCGGACGCCCGGCGACCGAGCTGGTCGACGAGACGTGGGTGCGCGACGACTTCATCCCGACCGTCGCCCGCCGCGGCACCGCGATCATCGAGGCCCGCGGCGCGTCCTCGGCCGCCTCGGCAGCCTCGGCCACCGTCGACGCGGCGCGCGACTGGCTGCTCGGCACGCCCGCGGACGACTGGGTGTCGATGGCCGTGGCGTCCGACGGCTCGTACGGCGTGCCCGAGGGCCTCGTCTACTCGTTCCCGGTGACGACGTCCGGCGGCGACTGGCAGATCGTCCAGGACCTCGAGATCGACGACTACTCGCGCCAGAAGATGGACGAGACCGCCGCCGAGCTCGTCGAGGAGCGCGACGCGGTGACGGCGCTCGGCTTGGTCTGAGCTAGCCCGGCTGGCCGGGGATGTTGAAGGCCAGGAAGAAGAGCGCCGCCCCCAGCAGGCCGGTCCAGACGACGTCGAAGACGCGCCCGCGCACTCGCAGCATGCCATCGTGCGACTGCGGCACGACGGCGCGCAGCAGCGCCGACAGCAGGAACGACGCGCCGATCGTCGCCACGCCGGCGCGCCACAGCCCCAGCACGGTCAGCAGCAGGCCGACCGTCACGACCACCAGCTGACCGAGGTAGATCTGCGAGCCCCGGCTGCGCGGCAGCGGCGGGCGGGCCGGCAGCCTCACGGGTTCTGCAGCTCCGCGGAGTCCACGACGTTGGCGAGCAGCAGCGCGCGGGTCATCGGGCCGACGCCGCCGGGGTTTGGGCGACACCCAGCCGGCGACCTCGAGCGCCTCGGGCGCGACGTCGCCGGCGATCTTGCCGTCGACCCGGCTGACGCCGACGTCCAGCAGCGCGGGCGCCGGGCTTGACCATGTCGGCGGTGATGATGCCGGGCACGCCGGCGGCGGCCACGACGATGTCGGCCCGGCGCACCTCCGCGGCGAGGTCGACGGTGCCGGTGTGGCACAGCGTCACGGTGGCGTTCTCGCTGCGGCGGGTCAGCAGCAGGCCCAGCGGACGTCCGACGGTGATGCCGCGGCCCACGACCACGACGTGCTGGCCGGCGATCGGGACGTCGTGGCGGCGCAGCAGCTCGATGATGCCGCGCGGGGTGCAGGGCAGCGGCGCGGGCTTGCCCAGCACGAGCCAGCCCAGGTTCGTCGGGTGCAGGCCGTCGGCGTCCTTGGCCGGGTCGATGCGGCCGATGACCGCGTTCTCGTCCAGGCCGCGGGGCAGCGGGAGCTGCACGATGTAGCCGGTGCAGGCCGGGTCGGCGTTGAGCTGGTCGACCGCGGCCTCGACCTCGGCCTGCGTCGCGGACGCCGGCAGGTCGATGCGGATCGACTCGATGCCGACCTCGGCGCAGTCCTTGTGCTTGCCGTTGACGTACCAGCGGCTGCCGGGGTCGTCGCCGACCAGGATGGTGCCGAGCCCGGGGACCACGCCCCGCGCCCGCAGCGCGTCCACGCGGACCCGCAGCTCGTCCTTGATCGCCGCCGCAGCAGCCTTGCCGTCGAGGATCTTCGCCGTCACGCGGGCCAGTCTCTCACCCGCGGGTCAGCGGACGCGGGCCGCCGTCATGATCGCGCGGCTGGCCTTCTTGCCGGCCCACGCCGTGGACGGCTTGGCGCGGTACTCGATCGTCGTGGCCGTGCCGTGCTTGCCGTAGTAGTGGTTGTACCAGGCGGTCAGCGTCGGCGAGACCTTGTTCGAGGGCCCGACCGGCAGCGACTTGAGCTTGAGCCCGAGCTCCTTGGCCAGGCGCTTGTGCCAGGCGCGGTCCTTGGAGCTCTTGCCGATGACGCCGTACGGCTGGTGGATCGAGGCGATGTAGTCGGGCTTGACCCGCTTGAGGAAGCGCATCATCACCTTGGTCTCGCGCTCGCTGCCGCGCGCCCGGCCGCCCCACGTGCGCGTGCCCTTGCCCTTGCGCGTCCAGCCGTTGGTGGGCCAGTTGCGGTTGAGGTCGACGCCGCGCGCGTTCGTGCGGGTGCCCTTGCGCGCGCCGTCGGGGTTCATCGTCGGCACGATCCACATCGCCGTACCGGCCTTGGGCTTGCGGTGCTTGATCAGGTAGTCGGCCGTCCTGCGCCCGGCCGGCTCGTTGCCGTGCATCTGGCCCAGGACGAGCAGCACGTGCGTGGCGTTCGGGTCGCCGCGGAAGTAGGCCTTGATCGCGCGTCCCTGGTGCGACTTCCCGATGACCTCCGAGCGCGCCACGTAGCGCGGCTCGTCGGCCGCCGCGACCGGCGCGGCCGCGACGAGGGTGGAGCCGATGGTGGCGACTGCGGCGACGAGCGCCGACCCGAGGATGCGCATGGGCGAACCCTAACCCGGGCCGGCGCCGCCGGCTCAGTGGAAGAAGTGCCGGGTGCCGGTGAGGTACATGGTCACGCCCGCGGCGTTCGCCGCGGCGATCGTCTCCTCGTCGCGCACCGACCCGCCGGGCTGGACGATCGCGCGGACGCCGGCGTCGAGGAGCACCTGCGGCCCGTCGGCGAAGGGGAAGAACGCGTCCGAGGCCGCGACCGCGCCGCGGGCTCGCTCGACGCCGGCCCGGTCGACGGCCAGGTGGCAGGAGTCGACCCGGTTGACCTGGCCCATGCCGATGCCGACCGAGGCGCCGTCCTTGGCCAGCAGGATGGCGTTCGACTTGACCGAGCGCACGGCGGTCCAGGCGAAGGCCAGGTCGGCGAGCAGGGCCTCGTCGGCCGGCTCGCCGGCGGCCAGCGTCCAGGTGGACGGGTCGTCGCCGGGCGCGTCGACGCGGTCGCGCACCTGCACGAGCAGGCCGCCGCTGACCTGGCGGAACTCGGTGGTCACCTGGGAGTCCTCGTCCGGGCAGACCAGGATGCGGATGTTCTTCTTGCCCTGGAGCACCTCGACCGCGCCGTCCTCGTAGCCGGGGGCGACGATCACCTCGGTGAAGACCTCGGCGACCTGCTCGGCCATCTCGACGCTCACCGGGCGGTTGACCGCGATGACGCCGCCGAACGCCGAGACCGGGTCGCAGGCGTGGGCGCGACGGTGGGCCTCCGCCACGTCCGCGCCGACCGCGATGCCGCACGGGTTGGCGTGCTTGATGATCGCGACGGCGGGCTCGTCGAAGTCGTACGCGGCGCGGCGGGCGGCGTCGGTGTCGACGTAGTTGTTGTAGCTCATCTCCTTGCCGTGCAGCTGCTCGGCGCCGGCCAGGCCGCCGCTGCCGTCGGTGTAGAGCGCGGCCTGCTGGTGCGGGTTCTCGCCGTAGCGCAGCACCGCGGCCTTGTCCCAGGTGTCGGCCGCGAACTCCGGCCAGCCGTCCTCGGGGGCGTCGTAGGCGCTGGCGAACCAGGACGAGACCGCGGCGTCGTAGGCGGCGGTGTGCGCGAAGGCCTGGCCGGCCAGGCGGCGGCGCTGCTCGAAGCTGAAGCCGCCGGCGTCCAGCGCGTCGGCCACGTCGCCGTAGCTGCCCGGCGAGACGACGACCGCGACGCTGGGGTGGTTCTTGGCCGCCGCACGCACTATCGACGGACCGCCGATGTCGATCTGCTCGACGACCTCGTCGGGCGCCGCGCCGGAGGCGACAGTCTCGCGGAACGGGTACAGGTTGACGACGACGAGGTCGAACGGCTCGACGCCGAGGTCCTCGAGCTGCTGGCGGTGCGACTCCAGCCGCAGGTCGGCCAGGATGCCGGCGTGGACGCGCGGGTGCAGCGTCTTGACCCGGCCGTCGAGGCACTCGGGGAAGCCGGTCAGCTCCTCGACGGGGGTGACGGGGACGCCGGCGCCCTCGATCGTCCGCGCGGTGGACCCGGTCGAGACGATCTGGACGCCGGCGGCGTGCAGCGCCTGGGCCAGCTCGGGCAGGCCGGTCTTGTCGTAGACCGAGACGAGCGCGCGGCGGATCGGGCGGAGGGACGAGGTGTCGTTCATGCGGTCTCCTGGTACGGGACGACGGATCGGACTCGTACCCCGGCACCCAGGCGGACCATGCCGTGAATGGGGTGACGGCCGCTCCCTGGTGGTTGACCCCACCTGCGCCAGTCGCGACCTGCCCCGAGCATATCGCCCGCGGAGCGGGCTCAGCCCAGCCGCACCCGGCGGCCCTCGACGCGGAAGCCGCGCCGGGCCAGCGCACCGACGTGCTCGACGAGCATCGCCCGCTCGGCCACCTTGATGCGCTCGTGCAGCGACGCCTCGTCGTCCTCGTCCAGCACGGGCACCGCGGTCTGGGCCACGATCACGCCGGTGTCGACGCCGGCGTCGACCACGAACAGCGTCGCACCCGTGACCTTCACGCCGTACGCGAGCGCGTCGCGCGGACCGTGCGTGCCCGGGAACGACGGCGACAGGGCCGGGTGGGTGTTGAGCGTCCGGCCACCGAAGCGGGCCAGGAACGCGTCGCCGACCAGCTTCATGAAGCCGGCCAGCACGACCAGGTCGGGCTCGTGCGCGGCGACCTGCTCGGCGAGCGCGGCGTCCCAGGAGGCCCGGTCGGGGAAGTCGGCCAGCGGGAGGACGAAGGTCGGGACCCCGTGCCGCTCGGCGCGGCGCAGCCCCGCCACGTCGGGACGGTCGGAGCCGACGGCCACGACCTGCGCGCCGTAGGCGGGGTCAGCGGTCGCGTCCAGCAGGGCCTGCAGGTTCGTCCCGGAACCGGAGACGAGGACGACGAGACGGGCGGTCGTCGGGGGCGTCGTGTCCGGCACGGACGCCACGATAGTGCGTCAGCGCCTGGCCCAGGGCCCCGCCCAGCGCCAGCACCGGCACGGCGACGAGCAGCGGCGTCCAGGCCGGCGGCCCGACGTCCGCGAGCCGGTCGGCCCCGGCGCTGCCGCCGCTGATCGCCACGAGC
>NZ_JBNFNZ010000047.1:0-9928 GCF_057364525.1 Aeromicrobium sp. PFPM2_SD2 | reverse complement strand
GTGCGGGGGCGTGGCGGGGCGCCGAGGTCGGCGCGGCCGCGTTCGGCGCCGGGCTGGAGCTGCACCAGCTGGCCGACCGCGCGGTGGACCTGGAGAGCGTCTTCCTGCGCCTCACCGAGACCGGGAGGGAGCCCGATGAACGCCGCCGTCAAGGCCGAGCTGCGCAAGCTGCTGACCACCCGCCTGTGGTGGGTGCTGCTGCTCGTCATGGTCGCCTACCTGGGCTTCATCGGCGTCGTCATGGCCTTCACGCTGTCCGAGGCCGGCAGCGCCGACACCGGTCTGGCCGGTGCCGAGGCGGCGGTGTCGATCTACTCGCTGGGCAACGCCATCGGGTACGTCTTCCCGCTGCTGCTCGGCACCCTCGCGTTCACCGGGGAGGTGCGTCACCGCACGCTCGGTCAGACGCTGCTCACCGAGCCCGACCGCGACGTCCTGCTGGCCTCGAAGCTGACCGCGACGCTGCTCGTCGGCCTGCTGTTCGGCGTCGCCGGGGCCGGCGCGACCGTCGTCTCGTCCGCGCCGGTCCTGGCCTGGCGCGGCGACGGCGCGTTCCTGGGCGACGGCGAGGTGCTGGCGGTCGTCCTGCTGACCGCGCTGGTGCTGGCCGTCTGGGCGGTCGTCGGCGTCGTCCTGGGCGCGCTGCTCACGAACCAGGTCGTGGCGATCGTCGTCGTGCTCGCCTTCACGCAGTTCGTCGAGCCCATCGCCCGCTCGGTGCTCGGCGCGTTCGACGCCACGAGCGGCGTCGCGCAGTTCCTGCCCGGGGCCGCGGCGGACGCCGTCGTCGGCGAGTCGTTCTACGCGATGGTCGGCGGCGCCGGCGACCTGCTGCCGCGCTGGGGCGGCCTGGCCGTCCTGCTCGGCTACGTCGTCGTGCTGGGCGTGCTGGCCCGGCTCACCACGCTGCGCCGCGACGTCACCTGAGCGTCCGTCCCGTCCTCGCTGAGCGTGACGCTGTTGATGCGACACGCCGCGTGCCGCCGCAACGACGTCACGCTCAGCGTGAGGGTGCCGTCAGGAGACGGTGACGCGCACCCGGTCGGAGGCCGCGTCGGCGTCCTCGACCCAGCCGTCGGGGGAGTCCTGCGCCGTCCAGGTGCGTCCGGCGAAGCTCACCGAGGTGAGCTCGAGCCGGGCCGCGTTGGCGACCAGGAACTGGGCCAGGCGCCATCCCCGCCGGACGCGCTGGTCGGACGCCCCGGTCATCGGGTACTCCAGCGCCTCGCGGCGGCGGTCGACGTCCAGCGCCCCGAAGGACGCCCGGACGAGGTCCTCGACCTCGCGCAGCGTGCCGTCCTCACGCACGTTGACCTGGCAGGTGAACGCGGCCGGGCTGTAGCCCATGAGCGAGGAGGCCAGCGCCCGGGCGAACGGCTCGTGGTCGGCGTAGGCCTCGGGGTAGGCCGAGCGCTGCACCCGCTGGGCGGCGTCGGCGATCTCCAGGCGCGTGTAGCCGTCGATCTTCACCAGCGCGTCGTAGAACCGGTCGATCGCGTACGCCGGGTCCAGGATCTGCTCGACCGTGCCCCAGCCCTGCGACGGCCGCTGCTGGAACAGGCCGACCGAGTCGCGGTCGCCGTAGTCGATGTTGTGGATGCGCGACTCCTGGTAGGCGGTCGCGATCGCGATGGTCGCCGCCCGCGCCGGCAGCCCCCGCTCGGCGGCCATCGCCGCCATGAGCGAGGTCCAGCGGGCCTGCTCCAGGTCGACCTCCGCGCGCAGCGTGTCGACCTGGGCGACGCAGTACTCGGCGCGGTCGGCTCGTCGTCAGCAGCGCGACGAGCGCGACGGCACCGGCCGCCACCGCCGTCGCGGCGACGACCCAGCTCGCCCGCCGCACTAGTTCGCGTGCAGCGCCGCGTTGAGCTCGACGCCCGAGCGGCCGGCGCGCGGACGCGCCTCGAGCCGACCGTTCTCGCTGTTGGTCAGGAACAGCAGGCCGTCCTGGCCGGACAGCTCGGAGGCCTTGACGACCGAGCCGTCGGGCAGCGTCACCTTGCTGCCGGCGGTGACGTACGTGCCGGCGGCCACGACGCAGTCGTCGCCCAGCGAGATGCCGATGCCGGCGTTGGCGCCGATGAGGCAGCCGGTGCCGACCGAGATGACCTGCTTGCCACCGCCGGACAGGGTGCCCATGATCGACGCGCCGCCGCCGACGTCGGAGCCGTCGCCCACGACGACGCCGGCCGAGATGCGTCCCTCGACCATCGCGGTGCCGAGCGTGCCGGCGTTGAAGTTCACGAAGCCCTCGTGCATGACCGTCGTGCCCTCGGCCAGGTGGGCGCCGAGCCGGACGCGGTCGGCGTCGCCGATGCGGACGCCGCTGGGCACGACGTAGTCGGTCATGCGCGGGAACTTGTCGACGCTGGTGACGCTGACGACCAGGCCGGCGGCGCGGGCGCGCAGGCGGGTGGCCTCGAAGTCGGCGACGGCGCACGGGCCGACGGTCGTCCAGACGACGTTGGTCAGCAGCCCGAAGATGCCGTCGAGGTTCTGCCCGTGCGGCTGCACGAGACGGTGCGAGAGCAGGTGCAGGCGCAGGTAGGCGTCGTAGGCGTCGGCCGGCGCCGCGGACAGGTCGTCGACGACGGTGTGCACGACCACGCGGTCGACCCGGCGGACCTCGTCGCGGCCCTCGAGGGCGTCCAGCCCCTCGGGCTGCAGGTCGTGCTCGGCCGGCGTGCCCAGGTGGGGCTGGGGGTACCAGACGTCCAGCACGTCACCCTCGTCGGTCACCGTGGCGACGCCCCAGGCGTACGCACCCGTCTTCGCAGCAGCATCCGTCATGGCTCCTACGGTATCGGGCGGACCCGACGGACCGGTCGCGTCGGTCCGCCCCTCGGCCTAGGTTCGTCCCATGAGCCTGGTGACCTTCAAGGACCTGTGCGTCGACGTCAACGACCTGCACGTCGGCGGGACCTTCTACTCGCGCATCCTCGGCGTCGAGACGGCACGTCCCGACCTGGACCCCGAGGACGTCAAGCTCGTCGGGGCGACCGAGCACCACACGGTGTGGCCGAACAAGGTGCCCGAGCCCAAGACGGTCAAGAACCGCGTGCACCTGGACGTGTGGGGTGCCTCGTTCGACGACTTCGCCGACCTCGAGCAGCTCACCGAGACCGGCCGCTTCCCGTGGACCGTCTTCGCCGGCCCGGAGGGCGACGAGTTCTGCGTCTTCGAGTGGACGCGCGAGGGTGTGCTGCCCGACTACCGGCTCAAGGACATCGTCGTCGACGCGTCCGACCACGTCGCCATCTCGCGGTGGTGGGCCGACGTCATGGGCGGCACGCTCACGCACGACGACTCGGGATACTCCTACTTCGACGACGTGCCGGGCGCGCCGTTCGAGTCGTTCGACTTCGTGCCGGTGCCCGAGCCCAAGACGACGAAGAACCGCATCCACTGGGACGTCGACCTCGTCGACGGCGCGACCGTCGACGACCTGGTCGCGAAGGGCGCCACCGTGCTGCGGGCCGAGGGCGACGGCGTCGACTGGACGGTCATGGCCGACCCCGAGGGCAACGAGTTCTGCGTCTTCGACGACTGACCAGGCTCCGCCGGGCTCGGCCGGCGTCGCGCTCCAGGTGCCGGCGTCCCGCTCCCGGAGCCTGTTGCAGGGACCCGCCCGTCCCGTCCGCCGGGAGGGCCGCCTGTCCGGCTGCCATGATGAGGGCGTGCCCTCCCTCGATCCCACGCGCGACGTCGTCGCGCTGACCGCCGACCTGGTCGACATCGCCTCGGAGAGCTTCGACGAGCAGGCGATCGCCGACGCCGTCGAGGCCGTGCTGCGCGCCGCCCCGCACCTGGACGTCGTCCGCGACGGCCACACGCTCGTGGCCCGGACGGACCTCGGTCGCGCCGAGCGCGTCGTGGTGGCCGGCCACCTGGACACCGTCCCGGCCAACGGGAACTTCCCCTCGCGGCTCGAGGGCGACGTCCTGTGGGGCCTGGGCTCGTGCGACATGAAGGGCGGCGTCGCGGTGGCCCTGCGGCTGGCCGCCCACCTCGCCGAGCCGACCCGTGACGTCACGTACGTCTTCTACGAGGCCGAGGAGGTCGCGGCCGTCCACAACGGGCTCGGGCGCCTGGCCCGCGAGCGTCCCGAGCTGCTGGCCGGCGACTTCGCGATCCTCATGGAGCCCTCGAACGGCGGCATCGAGGCCGGCTGCCAGGGCACGATGCGCTTCGACGTCGTCACCCGCGGCGAGCGCTCGCACTCGGCGCGCTCGTGGATGGGCTCGAACGCGATCCACGCCGCCCACGACGTCCTGGCCCGGCTCAACGCGTACCAGCCGCGGCGCGTCGACATCGACGGGCTGGAGTACCGCGAGGGGCTCAACGCGGTCCTGGTCAGCGGCGGAGTGGCCGGCAACGTCATCCCCGACGAGTGCCGTGTGACGGTCAACTACCGCTTCGCGCCCGACCGCGACGAGGCCGAGGCGCTGAAGCACGTGCAGGAGGTGTTCGCCGGCTTCGAGCTGGAGGTCACCGACTCCTCGCCCGGCGCGCTGCCCGGCCTGTCGCGTCCGGCAGTGCAGGACTTCGTCGCCGCGGTCGGCGGGGAGGTGCGACCCAAGTTCGGGTGGACGGACGTCTCGCAGTTCACGAGGCTGGGCGTCCCGGCGGTCAACTACGGCCCCGGCGACCCGCTGTACGCGCACAAGGCCGACGAGCACGTCCCGGTCGAGCAGCTGCGGCAGGTGGAGGAGTCGATGAACAGGTGGCTGCAGGCGTGAACGACGAGAAGCGGACGTACGGCGACACCCACCTGGGCCCGGTGCGGCTGCGCCGGCGCATGGTCAAGGACACGACCACCGACCAGCGGCTGCTCGACAGCCACGGCGACACCGACTGGCTGCACACCGACCCGTGGCGCGTGCTGCGCATCCAGTCCGAGTTCGTGGAGGGCTTCGGCGCCCTGGCCGAGCTCGGTCCCGCGGTCGCGGTCTTCGGGTCCGCGCGCACCCCGCAGGACGACCCGGCCTGCGAGCAGGCCGAGCGCATCGCCCAGGGCCTGTGCCAGCGCGGCTACGCCGTCGTCACCGGCGGCGGGCCGGGCATCATGGAGGCGGCCAACCGTGGCGCGTCCGAGTGCGGCGGCGTCTCCGTCGGCCTCGGCATCGAGCTGCCGCACGAGCAGAGCCTCAACGACTGGGTCGACCTGGGCATCAACTTCCGGTACTTCTTCGTCCGCAAGACGATGTTCGTGAAGTACACCGACGGCGCCCTCGTGCTTCCGGGCGGCTTCGGCACGATGGACGAGCTGTTCGAGGCGCTGACCCTCGCGCAGACGCACAAGGTCACCGAGTACCCGGTCGTCCTCGTCGGCGTCGACTACTGGTCGGGCCTGATCGAGTGGATGCGCACCACCATGCTGACCGCGGGCAACATCGTCGCCGCCGACCTCGACCGCATCGTCCTCACCGACGACGTCGAGGAGGCGCTCGAGGCCTTCCCCAAGAAGTCGTGACCGAGCGCGTCGTGCTTCCGGTGCCCGTGCGCGTCCGTGGTCGTGACGCGCTGGTCGGGGAGACGTGGGACGGCGACGACAAGGTCGGACTCCTGACGGTCGGGCAGCAGCCGGTGGCCGTGTTCGCGGACGTCGACGCGCTCGGGCGTGCTGCGACCGACCAGGGCATGGCGACGGATCCGGTGACCGAGGCGAAGCGGGTGGACCTGGACGCGGCGACCAGCGAGGCGCGTTCGGGACGCGAGGTGCTCGACTGCGCGACGCTGCTGGGCGCGTGGGACCTGGTCGAGGACGTCGCCGGGGCCCTCGGCCGACCTCGTCCGATTGGGGCGGTGCGCGCTCGGGTGCACGACAAGTTGTTCTGGGGGTGCAACCTCCCGTCGGTGACGCCGTCCGGAGAGCAGTACGTGCCGTCGTGGTCGCGTCGAGAGCGGCGCGTGCTGCGTCGCGTGGCCGAGCGTGGCTCTGCTCTCGTGGCCGGGCTGGCGGGAGGGGCGGCGTCGTGACCGGGCGCGGGGCGGAGCCGGGGGCCGACGGCGTGCTGCGCTGCCCGTGGGGCAACGCCCCGGACATGACCGCCTACCACGACACCGAGTGGGGCCGCCCGGTCCGCGACGACCGCGGCCTGTTCGAGCGGGTCAGCCTGGAGGCGTTCCAGTCAGGGCTCTCGTGGGCGGTCATCCTGCGCAAGCGCGAGGGGTTCCGGGCCGCGTTCGCGGGGTTCGACCCGGAGGTGGTCGCCGGCTTCGGCGAGGAGGACCGGGCCCGGCTGCTGGCCGACGCCGGCATCGTCCGCAACCGCGCCAAGATCGACGCGACGATCGCCAACGCGCGCGCCTACCTGGAGCTCGACGAGCCGTTCACCGAGCTGCTCTGGTCGTTCGCCCCGGACGACCACCCGGCCCCGCGGACGCTCGCGGACGTCCCGGCCGTCACCCCGGAGTCGACCGCCCTGGCCAAGGCGCTGAAGAAGCGCGGCTTCCGCTTCGTCGGACCGACGACGGCGTACGCGCTCATGCAGGCCACCGGCATGGTCGACGACCACCTGGCCGACTGCGTGGTGCGCCCGACCGCCTGATCGATCGCCGTTCCTCGAGCCTCTCGAGGGAGCCTTCGACAAGCTCAGGCAGCAGTGGGACGGCCCCGCTCCTCGAGCTTGTCGAGAGGTCAGGTGGGGACGAGGGGGCGGAGCCTCACGTGGCGGACGTGCCGCATGGGTCGCTGGAGTGGGTCGATCCGTGGTGGCGGGATCACTTCGACGACGTTGTCCTCGGCGAGCCGGGCTGACCAGTCCGAGTCGTGCAAGAGGTGGTGGTGGGCGAAGCAGAACAGGGCGCCGTTGTCGAGGCTGGTCTCGCCGCCTTGGCTCCACGGCGTGAGGTGGTGGGCCTCGCACCACGCGGGTGGTCGGTCGCAGCCTTTCCAGGAGCATCCGCCGTCGCGTTTCGCCAGGGCGATGCGCTGGTTCTTGTCGTGGAGCCGGGTCCCGCGGCCGAGGTCGAGCGGCTGCGAGTCGCCGCCCAGCACGACCGGCAGGATGCTGGCGTTGCAGGCCAGGCGTCGCGCCTGGCTGGCCGAGAGGTCGCAGCCGGTGCTCAGCGTCGCGCGGGAGACCTTGTCGGTGAGGTCGTCGAGGTCGATGTTGACCGTCACTGTCGCGACCAGGCCCCCGGCCTGCGGGAAGCAGTCGGTGGGCAGGTGCTCGATCAGCTCGCAGAACGCCTGCCCCATCCGGCGGGGGTGGTCGAGCCGGCCGATCTCGGAGTCGGAGTGGTCGCCGTCGACGTCGCGGAACAACGCGTCCAGGCGTCTGGGAGCTGAGAGGCCTTCGAGGACGGTGCGAAGCATGTCGGCCTGGACGTCGGGCAGCGCGCCGCGCACCCAGGTGAGGCCGTCACGCGCGGGGTGAAGGTCAGGTGGGCCTCGGACCAGGCCTGCTTCTCCTGCCGTTCGAGCTGCTCCCCGATTACCTCGTCCGCGGAGTCGGGGTCGACGACCTCGACGATCCGGTTCGCCAGCCGCCGCAGGTCGTCGGCCGCGAACTCCCGGGCGTGACCGAGGAGCGTGGCTTCGGCGTCGTCGTGCTGCTCGGCCACGAACCAGTCGGGCAGCTGGTCCAGCGCGGTCAGGATGATGTTGGCCTGCTCGGTCGAGACCTCGCCAGAGGACCAGGCGTCACGCGTCGCCAGGCCGCGGGTCGCATCCAGCCGGGAGAGCTTCACGATGCGCGACGCCTCCCGCCGGGCGATGCCCGTGGTCGACGCGAGCCAGGCCACGGTGGAGGCGGACCCGTCCTCACGCGGGAGGGCCCGGTCCTCGGCGGCGACGGCCAGGCGCACGGCGGTCTCGGTCAGGCTCGCAATCGTCCGCTGCAGCTCGACCGTCACGAGCCGCAGCTCAGCGTCGGTCAGCGACCACGCCTCGAGCTCGCGCAGCTCACCGCGCAAGCGCTCCAGCTGGTCGATCAGCATCCGAAAACCTCCGTCGAACGTTTGTTCTAGTCTACTTCAAGGGGCTGACAAGAACCACTCGAGATCCCCAGAACTCCAGCGCTTTTCTGGCTTCGACAAGCTCAGCCAGCGAAGGGTGGGCGAGCCGACGAAGGGACCGCACCACCCGCCCAACCCCGTCGTCCTCAGCCCCTCGGCCGCCACTCGAGAAGACTCCTTTCGACAAGCCCAGGAGCGGGCGACAGCCACGGCGCACCCCACCCCGCACGGACCCCGCAGCATGGCGGCGCGACCGTAGGCGGCCCGGCCGCCCCGACCTACGGCTGGTCGACCTGCACCGGCCGCCCCGGGGCGGCCTCGTCCGAGGAGAGATCATGCGCGTCTCGTCCGTCCTCGCCGCCGCCGTCACGGCCACCCTCCTCGTGGCCGTCCCGACCTCGGCCGACGCCGCCACCAGCGTCACGTACCGCGACCGCGTCGGCGACGCGCCGAGCCACGCGGACGTCCGCTGGGTGAAGATCAACAAGTCGAAGCGCTGGCTGGTGACGACCATCCGCCTGCGCGAGGTCGTCCGGCCGGGCCGCGACGACTCCAGCCTGTTCTGGATCCACTACGACACGACCGGCTCGCGCAGCCCGGACTACCTGTTCGCGGTTCCCGGGATGGAGTGGCTGGCCGGCTCGGCCCGTGGCTGGTTCCGGGTGCGCGTCGGCTCCGAGCCCGAGGACGCCTACGGCGACTGGGGCCCGTGCCTGCGTGGTCGGCGGCCGTACACCTACAGCAGGTCGCGCGACACGATCCGGGTCAGGATCCCGATGCGGTGCTTCGAGGGCGCCTCACGCGTCCGCGTCGCGGTCAACACCGACTACGGCGAGCACCCCGACGGACGGCACGACTGGTTCCGTCGTCCCGGTCAGTACAGCCGCTGGCTGCGCTGACCGGAGCCGCTCAGGGGGCGGTGAGTCGTCCACGACCGCGACGTCGTCGGTGGTGGACGACTCACCGACGTCCGTCGCAGGTCGTGGACCACACACCGCCCGCACCCGGCCGTGGTTGCCAGCTCACCGCTCCGCGGCGAGACGCGTGCCAAGGACTCACCGGCCGTGGCCCCGCGCGCCTCCCGGGAAAAACGGCACGGCACGCCTAGCCTGGCGCCATGGCCAAGACCACGGACGCCCCCCGCACCGACCGTCGTGCGCGCCGCTCCACCCGGACGCTCGCCGCCGTCGCCCTGCTGCTGACCGCCGCCGTCGTCGGTGTCGCCGCGATCTCCGCCGGCTCCACCGGCTTCCTCGTCGCGGCCGTCGTCTACGCCGTGCTGGCCGGCTCCGTCGCCGCACGCCTGCTCTCCGACGAGACCGGTCACGTCCGTCGCGCCTGGGCCCAGGACCGTGCCGCGACCGCCCAGTCCTACACCCGCACCGCCGCCGCCCGCTCCGACGAGCAGGCCGCGTTCGCCGAGGCCATGGGCGCCCGCCGTGCGCGCCGGCGTCGAGCGCCAGACCAAGCTCGTCGAGCAGGTCACCGCGCTGGAGTCGGCCGTGCACGAGACCCGCACGCGGCTCGCGGATGAGCGCAAGCGCAGCGACGCCCTGGACGCCCAGCTCGCCGCCGAGCGCGAGTCGCTGGCCGCTGCCCAGGCCGAGCTGACCAGCCTGCGCAGCGAGCTCGAGCGCGCCCGCGCCGAGGTCCGCCGCCTGCAGGCCGAGCTCACCACCATCGAGAGCGCCGAGGCCGAGCTGCGCGAGCAGCTCGTCGCCCAGCACGCCGACGTCGTGCGTCGCGAGCAGGCCGACCGCACCGCCTGACCCGCACCGCGTCCCAGCAGCGTCCCTCGGTCCTCCGGGGGACGCTGCTGCGTCCGGGCCCGATCCTCAGCCGCGCGTCCGACGCAGCATCGCCGCGCGCTGCGTCTCGAGCTGCATCGTGCCGACGAGCCCGTCCTCGGCGCCGTGGGCCAGCGACCGCTTGGTCGCGGCCTGGACGAGCGCCGGTCCGGCGGCCA
>NZ_JBNFNZ010000046.1:0-9972 GCF_057364525.1 Aeromicrobium sp. PFPM2_SD2 | reverse complement strand
CGCTCGTCCCCGCCCTCGCGCCCCGGCGCGCAGGCCACGCCCACCGCGGCCCCCGTCGCCGTCGGCGTTCCACCGCACGGCGACCTACCCCGTGTACCAGAACCTGCCCGCGGACGTCCCCGCCAGCAGCGAGACGGTCGCCGAGATCTCCGCGGTGTCCGAGGACGGCCGGACGCTCGTCTACACCGACGCGCCCGGCAAGCGCATCGGCTTCCTGGACATCACGGACCCCGACAAGCCGCGCGGCGAGGGCAGCCTGTCGCTGGCGCAGCTCGGGGACGCCGACGACCAGCCGACGTCCGTGGCCGTCCACGGGAAGTACGTGCTCGTCGTGGTCGACACCAGCGGCGGCGACTTCGCGAACCCGTCCGGCCGCCTGGACGTCGTGCGCCTGTCCGACACCAAGCGCGTCGCGAGCATCGACCTGCAGGGCCAGCCCGACTCCATCGCCACCAGCGAGGACGGCGCGTACGCCGCGATCGCGATCGAGAACCAGCGCGACGAGGACGCGACGCCGACCGGCGGCGCCAAGGGGGACCTGCCGCAGCGCCCGCGGGCTTCGTGCAGGTCGTCGAGCTCGCCGGCGCCCCGAGCGCCTGGACGGCGCGCCGCGTCGACCTGACCAACCCCGACGGCAGCGCGCTGGCCTCGTTCGTCGAGGCCGGCCTCGACACGCCGCAGGACCCGGAGCCGGAGTACGTCTCCATCAACGGCAAGAACCAGCTGGCGGTGACCCTGCAGGAGAACAACGGCGTCGTCCTCGTCGACCTGCCCACGGGCGCGATCCAGCGGGTGTTCAACGCCAGCACGGTCACCGCGTCCGGCTTCGACACCAAGAAGGACGGCCGCATCTCGCCGACCGACACGATCACGGACGTCGTGCGCGAGCCCGACGCGATCGGCTGGGTCGACGACCGCTACCTGGCCACCGCCAACGAGGGTGACTGGAAGGGCGGCTCGCGCGGCTGGAGCGTCTTCGACTCCACCACCGGCGACGTCGTCTGGGACGCCGGCAGCTCGTTCGCCGACGTCGTCATCAGCCTCGGCCTGCACAACGAGGACCGGGCGGCGAAGAAGGGTCCCGAGCCCGAGGGCCTGACCCTCGGCACGTTCGGGGGCACCCGCTACGCGTTCGTCGGCTCCGAGCGCAGCAACGTCGTGGTCGCCTACGACATGACCGACCCGCGCAACCCGCGCTACGCCCACGCCCTGCCGACGACCAACGGCCCCGAGGGCCTGCTCGCGATCGAGTCGCGCGACCTGCTCGCCGTCTCCAGCGAGACCGACGACGCCGCGGCCGGCGTCCGCGCCTCGGTGCAGCTGTTCGAGCACGGCAAGGGACAGGCCGCCTTCCCGTCGATCCGCTCGGCGGACGTGGACGGCAAGCCGGTCGGCTGGACGGCCCTCGGCGCGCTGGCCGCGCACCGACGGACGCCGGCACGATCTACGCGGCGTCCGACGCCGCGCTGGACGTCGCGCAGCTCTACACGGTCGACGTGCGCCGCACGCCGACCGTCATCACCGCGGCGCGTCCCGTCACCGTCGGCGGGGTGCCGGCGAAGCTGGACGTCGAGGGCATCGCGTCCCGCGCCGACGGCGGGTTCTGGCTCGCGGTCGAGGGCGCGACCGGACCGGGCAACAAGGTGCTGCGCACCGACGCGAAGGGCGAGGTCGTCGAGACCGTCGAGCTGCCCGCCGACGTGACGGCCAAGATCGGCAAGTGGGGCCTGGAGGGAGTCGCCGCGACGAACGACGCCCGCGGCGAGCACGTGTGGGTCGCCGTCCAGCGTCCGCTGTGGACCGACGGAGCGGCCCCGACGGACGCCTTCGAGGGTGAGAGCACGACGCGCCTGGGCCGCTACGACGTCGCCACGAAGCAGTGGCACTGGTACGGCTACGAGCTGCAGACGCCGCGTCGCGACGGCGCCGACTGGATGGGCCTGTCCGAGATCGTCGCGGTCGACGCCGACACCCTCGCCGTCGTCGAGCGTGACAAGCTGAACGGCCCCAGGGCCCGGGTCAAGCGCATCTACACGGTCGACGTCCCGGCGGGTGACCCCACGGGCGTGCCGGTGCTGCCCAAGAAGCTGGCCCACGACGTCCTGCCCGACCTGCAGGCGACGAACGGCTGGACGCAGGAGAAGCTCGAGGGCCTGACCATCGCCGCCGACGGCCGGGTCTACGCCGTCACCGACAACGACGGGCTCAAGGACGCCACCGGCGAGACGGTGTTCCTGCGCCTCGGCGGAGCGTCCACGGTGTTCGCGGACGCCCTGCGGACGACCACCTCGGTGAAGGTGCCGGCCAAGGCCGTCTTCGGCCAGAAGGTGCCCGTCACGGTCTCGGTGCAGGGCGCCTCGGGCGTCTCGGCCGGCGGCACGGTGACGCTGAAGGACGGCTCGCGCACGGTCGGCACCGCTCCGGTCCGGAACGGGACGGCGGCGTTCTCCGTGTCCGGTCTGAAGGTCGGCAGCCGCACGCTGACGGCGACGTACGCGGGCACCGCCCGCAGCGCGTCCAGCGCCGGGACGGCGCGCGTCGTCGTCCAGAAGGCGTCCGCCAGCGTCGCGGTCTCGCGGTCGGCCTCGTCGGTGAAGCAGGGCCGTTCGGTGCGGCTCACGGTCGCGGTGCGCGGTGCCGGGCACGTGCCGACCGGCGCGGTGCGCGTCTCGGACGGACGTCGGGTGCTGGGTGTCGGCACGCTGCGGGACGGTCGCGTCGTGCTGACGGTGAAGCCCACCGGACGCCGCCTGCACACGCTGACGGTCGCGTACCTGGGCAGCCGGGACACGGCCGGCCGGACGGTGGCCGTGAAGGTCCGCGTGCGCTGAGGCTCTCCTCTCGCGAGACGCCCCCTTCCGCTGCGGCGGGAGGGGGGCGTCGTGCGTTTCTTGAGCTGGTCGAGCGAGCTTCGGGTGGTTGGTCACCCCCGAGGGGCTGATGACGAGGGGTCGGGTGCGGGCGCGCCTTGGTCTGTCGGGTCGCTCGAGCCTCGCTCCTTGGGCTTGTCGAGAGGAGCTCGTCCAGTCCGAATAAGGCCTGCATTCCTGGGAATCCGGGTGGTTCTTGTCGGACCCGCGAGGTAGGATAGAACAAACGTTCGACACGGGGGTTCTCGGATGCGGATCGACCAGCTGGAGAGGATGCGCGGGGAGCTGCGTGAGCTCGAGGCGTGGTCGCTCACGGACGCGGAGCTGCGTTCCGTCACCGTCGAGATCCAGCGGACGATCGCGAGTCTCACCGAGACGGCCGTGCGGCTGACGAGCGCCGCCGAGGAGCGTGTGCTGCCCCGTGAGGACGGCAACGCCTCGACCGTGGCGTGGCTGGCGGACCAGACCGGGATCGCCCGTCGTGAGGCGTCCCGGCTGGTGAAGCTC
This sequence comes from Aeromicrobium sp. PFPM2_SD2, assembly GCF_057364525.1. Classification (NCBI taxonomy): domain Bacteria; kingdom Bacillati; phylum Actinomycetota; class Actinomycetes; order Propionibacteriales; family Nocardioidaceae; genus Aeromicrobium; species Aeromicrobium sp. PFPM2_SD2. The sequence continues at coordinate 6,595 of NZ_JBNFNZ010000046.1, read as the reverse complement.
TCGCGTCTCGACGCGACCCGAGGCCTCGCGACGCGGGAGGCTTGGGCGTCCGGTGAGGTGTCGACCGAGCAGGCGTCGATCATCCTGACCGCGCTGGACCGGCTGCCGGAGTGGTTCGTGGCCGAGCAGCACGACGACGCCGAGGCCACGCTCCTGCAGCACGCGTCGGACTTCGCGGCCGACGACCTGCGGCGACTGGCGAATCGGATCGTGGAGGTGGTCGACCCGCTCGCTGCGGACGAGGTGATCGGGGAGCAGCTCGAGCGTCAGGAGAAGCAGGCCTGGTCCGAGGCGCACGTGACGTTCACGCCCCGCGGCGACGGCCTCACCTGGGTGCGCGGCGCTCTTCCGGACGTGCAGGCCGACATCCTGCGCACCGTCCTCGAAGGACTCTCCGCACCCCGCCGGCTCGATGCGCTGTTCCGGGACGTTGACGGCGATCACTCCGACACCGAGATCGGCCGCCTCGACCACCCGCGCCGGATGGGCCAGGCCCTGTGTGAGCTGATCGAGCACCTGCCGACCGAGTGCTTCCCGCAGGCAGGAGGCCTCGTCGCCACGGTGACGGTCAACATCGATCTCGACGACCTGAAGCAGCGGGTCTCCCGCGCCACGCTCTCGACGGGATGCGACCTCAGTGCCAGCCAGGCACGCCGGCTGGCCTGCAACGCCGGCATCCTCCCCATCGTGCTGAACGGCGACTCCCAGGTCCTCGACCTCGGCCGTGCCGACCGGCTCCACGACCGGAACCAGCGCATCGCCCTCGCCAAGCGCGACGGCGGCTGCTCGTGGAAGGGCTGTGACAGACCGCCGGCCTGGTGCGAGGCCCACCACCTCAGACCGTGGAGCGAGGGCGGTGAGACCAGCCTCGACAACGGCGCCCTGTTCTGCTTCGCCCACCACCACCTGCTCCACGACAGCGACTGGTCCGCGCGGTTGGCCGAGGACGGCGTCGTCGAGGTCGTCCCGCCACCCAGGATCGATCCGCAGCAGCGACCCCTGCGCCACGCCAGACACGTGAGACTCCGGCCCCTCGTCCCCGCCTAGCCCTGCCCGAGCCTGTCGAGGCCCCGCCGTCACGCGAGGATGAGGTCGTGGACGACGCCGCCCTGCTGAGGGCCTACGACGATCAGCTGCGCACGGACGCCGAGACGCCCAGCGCGGTGTCGGTGGAGCGGCTCGGGCCGCTGCGGCTCGTCACGTTCCGGGGCGGCCGCGGGTTCGTCACCTACCGCGACCTCGATGGTGCCGACGCCGACGAGGTGCGCCGGCTCGTGGCCGAGGGACTGGCCCGGCTCACCGCCGACCCGGACGTCACGCGGGTGGAGTGGAAGACCCGCGGCCACGACCACGCGCCCGGTCTGCACGAGGCGCTGCTCGCCCACGGGTTCGTCGCCGGGGAGACGGAGTCGGTCATGGTCGGGCCGCTCGCAGGCCTCGCCGTCGACGTGCCGCTGCCCGACGGCGTGACGTTGCGTCGGGTCAGCAGCGAGGCCGACGTCCGGGCCATGAGCGCCATGCAGGACGAGGCGTTCGGCGAACCGGTGTCCGAGCGCGAGGCCGACGCCCTGCTGCACCGTCTGTCGCTGGACGACGGCATGGAGCTGTGGGTCGCCGAGGCCGCGGGGGCGATCGTGAGCGCGGGGCGGCTCGAGCCGGTCGCCGGCAGCGACTTCGTCGGCATCTGGGGCGGCGCGACCCTGCCGGCGTGGCGGGGGCGGGGCATCTACCGGGCGCTCACGGCGGCCCGGGCCCGTTCGGGACTGGCCGGCGGCTGGACGCTCGCGCACAGCGACTCGACCGAGTACTCGCGACCGATCCTCGAGCGGGCCGGGCTCCGCAAGGTGTCGACGACGACCCCGTACGAGTGGCGCCGCTGAGGGCGAGCACGTCCCGCGGCTCAGAACCAGTGGTCGAGGTACGGCGCCCGCGCCGTGGCCATGAGCGCGTCCAGCACGTCCACGTCCCCGTGCACGCGGCCCGCACTCGCGAGCGTGCGTGCCCGGACCCCACCGAGGTGCAGCGCGGCCAGGGCGTCGACGCCAAGACGGACGTCGGCCGGCTCGTCCGTGACGCCCACCTGCCCGGCGCCGGACGCGTCCGCCTCGAGGGCGAACGTGCCGCCGGCGATGCCGAGCGGATCGTCCACCTGCAGCACCACGCGTCCGGACGCCTCGTAGGTGCGTGCCGCGAGCGCGGCCGGCACGTCGAGGATCCGGGTCCACAGGTGGTCGAACGTGGTCGTCCGGATGGCGCGCCGGTCGGCGACCATCCACGACAACGGCTCCTCGACCGGGCGCAGGTGCGCGGTCACGCGGGCGACGAGGTCCATCTCCAGCAGCGTGCGCCACAGGGCGGCGTACGCCTCGTCGGTCGCCGCGACCAGCTGGTGCAGGACGACCGTGGACCGCGACATGTCGGCCTCGTCCTCGACCACGCGGTAGACGGCGAAGCCCTGCGGCGTGCCGTCGGCGTCGTCGTGGCGCAGGTGGCGCCAGGCGGACGCGTGGGTGTCGCCCGCGACCTCGCCGACGGTGCCGAGCGTGCGGCGCACGAAGGCCTCGCCCATGACGATGTTGCCGGGCGTCGCGCGGCGGACCCGGTCGAGGACGCGCTCGGCGTCGGGACGCAGCCGATCGGGCTCGACCAGGTGCGTGCGGCCGCTGGTCTCCGGGCCCGCCACCGGGCGCGGCGGGTGTCGACCTCGAGGTCGGCGCCATGGCCGACGGGGCGAACCCGAAGCGCCCGTAGATCGTGGCCTCCGAGACGGTCAGCATGGCCATCGCCAGGCCGGCGTCCGCGGCGGTGCGCAGCTCCGAGCCCAGCAGGTTGCGGGCGATGCCGCGCCGGCGGTGGGTGGGGGCGACGGTGACGCCACTCGATCGCCCACGCCGGCACCGCGGCGCCGCCGGGCACCGTCAGCTCCGAGGTCCAGCTCTCGAGCGTGCCGACCGGCGTGGCCGGCTCCGCGGCGGTGTCGTCCCACACGGCGACGTGGCGGTGGTGGGCTGCGCAGGTCGTGACGCGCGTCCAGGGCGGCCGGCGTCCCGCGCCCCGTTCCAGGAAGCCACGCCGCACCGCCTGCACCCAGGCGTCGTGGGTCGGCGGTCGGCGGTGTCGACCAGGCCCAGCCGCAGGCCGCGGCTCGCGAGCTCGTCCTGGGCCCGGTCGTCGACCGGACGAGCGGCGGCGTCGACGCTCACGCGACCACCACGCCGGCGGACGTCCACTCGGTGCGCACGCGCTCGAGGTTCTCCGGTGTGACCGCGGCGGTCAACGACTCGAGGACCCGCACCCGGAACCCGGCCGCCGCGGCGTCCAGCACCGTCGCGCGGACGCAGTGGTCGGTGGCGATGCCGCAGACGTCCACGTCGGTGACGTCGTGGGCGCGCAGCCAGTCGGCCAGGCCGGTGCCGCCGGCGCTGCCCTCGAAGCCGGAGTAGGCGGCCTCGTACTCGCCCTTGTCGAAGATCGCCGCGAACAGGTCGTCGGTCAGCGGCGCCTCGAGCTCGGCGCCGGGCGTGCCGACGACGCAGTGCGGCGGCCAGGAGTCGACGTAGTCGGGGGTGTCGCTGAAGTGCGGGCCCGGGTCGACGTGGTGGTCGCGGGTGGCGACGACGTGGTCGTACCCGTGCTCGGACGCCAGGAGGTCGCGGACGTCCTCGGCCACGCGGTGCCCGCCGGCGACGGCCAGCGACCCGCCCTCGCAGAAGTCGACCTGCACGTCGACCACGACCAGCGCCCTCATCGGACGCCCTCGTAGACGGTCGGCAGCACGGGCTCGCCGCGCGAGAGCTGGCACGCCGACGGCGGCAGCTCCTCCAGCGACGCGTCGAGCCGCTTGCGGGCGTCGTCGAGCGTGGAGTGGTCGACGCGCTCGCCGCCCTTCACCAGCTCGACCAGCAGCGGACGGTCGTCGCCGTCGTCGACCGGCGCCACGTCCACCCCGATCACCTCGTGGGTCGCGACGCCCCGGCCGTCCCGGCGGCGCAGCGCCTGCTTGCGCCCGCCGGTGGACGCCTTGTCCTTGGACTTCTTGGCCACCGGCACCATGCGTCCGTCGGTGCCCTCGCGGGAGACGAGTTTGTAGACGAAGCCGGACGTCGGCGCGCCGGACCCGGTCACGAGCGCCGTGCCGACGCCGTAGCCGTCGACCGGCGCCTGCGCGAGGGCGGCGATGGCGAACTCGTCCAGGTCGCTGGTGACGATGATGCGCGTGTCGTGGCGCCGAGGGAGTCCAGCTGCTGGCGCACCTCGGCGGCCAGCGAGACGAGGTCGCCGGAGTCCAGGCGCACCGCGCCCAGGCGCGGGCCGGCGACGTCGACGGCGGTGCGCACGGCCTCGGCCACGTCGTAGGTGTCGACGAGCACGGTGGTTCCGGTGCCCAGCGACTCGACCTGGCCGACGAAGGCGTCGCGCTCGGAGTCGTGCAGCAGGGTGAACGAGTGCGCGCTCGTGCCCGTGGTCGGGACGCCCCAGGTGCGTCCGGCCTCGAGGTTGGACGTCGCACCGAAGCCGGCGACGTAGGCGGCCCGGGCGGCGGCCACGGCCGACCACTCGTGCGTGCGGCGCGAGCCCATCTCGATGAGCGGGCGGCCGGCGGCGGACGTGCGCATGCGGGCGGCGGCGGACGCGATGGCCGAGTCGTGGTTGTAGATGCTCAGCAGCACCGTCTCGAGCAGGACGGCCTCGGCGAACGAGCCCTCGACGACCACGACGGGGGAGCCGGGGAAGTAGACCTCGCCCTCGGCGTAGCCGTGCACGTCGCCGCCGAAGCGGAAGTCGGACAGCCAGTCCAGCGTGGGGGCGTCGACGACGTCGTGGGCGCGCAGGAACTCCAGGTCGTCCTCGTCGAAGCGGAAGCGCTCGATGGCGTCCAGCGCGCGACCGACGCCGGCGACGACGCCGTAGCGGCGGCCGTCGGGCAGGCGGCGGGCGAACAGCTCGAAGACGGACGCGCGGGACGCCGTCCCGTCCCGCAGGCTCGCCTGGAGCATGGTCAGCTCGTAGTGGTCGGTCAGCAGCGCGGTGGTCACCTGGCCAGGCTAGTGCGGGACCCGCGCCAGTGCGCCTCGCGCCGTTGGGCGCCGCGCGGGCGTCCGCCACAATGGGGGTCGTGAGCATGCCGACCCCCGTCCAGATCGACGAGCCCGACGTCGCGCGACGTCCAGCTCGAGGACCCGTGGGTCACCATCGTGTGGAACGACCCGGTCAACCTGATGTCGTACGTGGCCTACGTGTTCCGCGAGTACTTCGGCTACACCGAGGAGAAGGCGACCGAGCTGATGCTGGCGGTGCACCACGACGGCAAGGCGGTCGTCTCCAGCGGCAGCCGCGAGCAGCAGGAGCGTCACGTGCAGGCGATGCACGAGTACGGCCTGTGGGCGACCCTGCAGAGGAGCGGCGTGTGAAGCCCTTCCGCCGGCGCCGCCGCGGACGCGTCCACGCGACGTTCGAGTCCGCTGAGGCGCACCTGCTGGCCAACCTCTCCGCCCAGGTGGTGGAGCTGCTGCGCGACCGGCACGGGGAGTCCGAGTCGAGCGCCGACCCGCTCGCCGCCCAGCTCGGCATGGGCGGGCCCGCGCTGCCGCCCGAGGACCCGGTGCTGCGCCGCCTGCTGCCCGACGCCTACCGCGACGACGAGGACGACGCCGCCGAGTTCCGGCGCTTCACCGAGCAGTCGCTCGTCTCGAGCAAGGTGGCCAACGCCGAGGTGCTCATCGAGACGCTGCACGCCGGCGGCCTCGACGACTCGCCGGTCGCCGGCGCGGACGACGACGGCCGCGAGGTCGAGGTCGAGCTGGACCCGGCCCAGGTGCAGGCCTGGCTGCGGGCGCTGACCGACGTCCGGCTCGCCCTGGCCGTCCGCCTGGGCATCGAGACCGACGAGGACCTCGAGCGCATCGAGCAGTCCGAGGACGAGGCCGTGCTCGCCTTCGGCGACGTGTACGACTGGCTGGGCTTCGTCCAGGAGTCGCTCGTCGTCGCCCTCGACTGAGGCGTCACCGGCGCCGTCACGTCCGTCGGGCGGTGAGTGGTCCACCGTCGCGGACGCCCGCGCGGTGGATGACCCACCGCCCTCCGGTGCCCGGCTCAGCCGTGGCGGGGTGTGACCGTGAAGCGGACGTGGGTGCTGCGGGTGCCGGAGCGGACGATGGCCTTCTTGGTGCCCCAGCGCTGGCCGACGTCGAAGCGCACGGTGTAGGTCCCGTTGCGCGACGCCTTCGCCGACAGGGCGCTGACCGTCTTCCCGCGGTAGGTGACGCGCACCGTCTGTCCGGGGACGAGTCCGCGGACGGTGATCCGCTGGGCGGTCGAGGCGCGGGCCCGGGACTTCTTGGCGGTGGCGGTGAGCCTTCCGGTCACCACGGCGAGGGTGTCGCGGCCGACGCGGTCGCGCTCGGACCCGGTGACGGTCACGGCGAGGCGGGCCGTGGGCTTGGTCGAGGGAAGCGTGACAGCCGGCCTGGCCGTCCCCCGGGGCGTCGGCGGTGCCGCGGACGACGACGCGGCCGGCGATGCGGACGGTGTACGGCTCGCGAGCGTCCAGGCCGCGCACCGACACCCGGGGTGCGCGTGCCCCGGACGACGGGGC